>JAEXUU010000817.1 GCA_023452965.1 Pseudomonadota bacterium
CCGAGAAAGGTCATCAGGACATGTTTCTCGATGTCCTGCTTCAGCGTGTCGAGCGTCATGTTCTCGTCCGAGACGCGGCGGCCGAAATGATAAGTCCCGATCGCGGTGATCAGTTCGGCGAGCGCCCTGATGTCGACATCGGCATCGAGCTGGCCGCGCTCCTGGAAGGTTCGCAGCATGCGCCGGTAATGGCGTTCGATCAGCCAGCCAAAGATGATTCCGGCGCGGTGGAGGCGGCTGCCGGGCTGGAGATAGGGTGCGGCCAGGATGACCCGCCAGCATTCCCGGCCGAGCGTGCGCATCGCCTGGTCGGCGAGCAGGCGCTCGAAGCCCTGCACGGCCTCCACGGGGTCGCTCGGCGGGTTCTGAACATAAGCGCTGCGCTCGGCCCAGGAGCTGTAGACATGCCGCGCAGCCAGCGCGGTGAGGATGTTCGCCTTGTTCGTGAAGTAGTTATAGACCGTCGCCGGCGCGACCTCCGCCGCCTCCGCGATCTCCTCGATACGCGTGCTGTCATAGCCGCTCTGCGCGAACAGGCGAGAGGCTGCGCCCAGAATGAGCCCGACGCGGTGCTGCCGGTTGCGCTCTCTCAGTCCGATCACCTTGCTGGCCAAAACGTCCTCCTGCCGATGCCCGAGCTTACCTCAAAAAATTAGAGTTGGCTCTTTTTTTATAGTTGACTCTGATTTTGACGTGGCTAAGCTCTGTAATCACTCGACCAGACAGCCAAGGTCGAAATAAATATAACAGAGGGGCTGCCTTGACAATGACGGCAATGATTCCAGGTCACGACCTGTCGATATCTGGTGTTTCGAAGACATTCGGCACATTCAAAGCTGTCAAAGACGTGTCCCTCGATATCAAGGGCGGCGAATTTCTTACGATGCTTGGTCCTTCCGGCTCCGGAAAGACCACCTTGTTGATGATGATTGCCGGGTTCGTGCAACCCGACCAAGGTAGCATCCACCTAGACAGGCAGCCGATTACGCACCTGCCGCCGGAACGCCGCAATTTCGGCATGGTCTTTCAGGGCTATGCCTTGTTCCCCCATCTGTCGGTCTTCGACAATGTGGCCTTTCCCCTGAAGGTCCGCCGGCGCCCGCGCGCCGAGATCGAGGAAAAGGTCAAGGCGGCACTGGATCTGGTCAAGCTGACGACCCAGAGCGAGCGCCTGCCGCGCCAGCTCTCGGGCGGGCAGCAGCAGCGTGTGGCGCTTGCCCGTGCGCTCGTCTTCACCCCTCACCTGCTCCTGCTCGACGAGCCCTTGAGCGCGCTCGACAAGAAGCTGCGCGCCGAACTTCAGGAGGAGCTGAAACGCCTGCACCGCCAGGTCGGGCTCAGCTTCATCTATGTCACGCATGATCAGGACGAGGCGCTGTCCATGTCGGACCGCATCGTCGTGATGAGCGATGGACGACTGGTCGAGCAGGGCACGCCGGGCGAGCTCTACGACCGGCCCCGGACGGCTTTCGTCGCCGACTTCCTCGGCAAGAGCAATTTCGTGCGCGGCAAGGTCGAGTCCCATGTCGGGGATGGCTTCGTCTTCTCCGGAGACGGTGTGCGCTTCGTGCAGAAGGCACGCGATGCCAAACCGGGCATCGGCTCGAACGTCACGGTCGCGCTGCGGCCGGAAAAGCTCTCCATCGTCGCCCCTGGCACCGAAAGCGACAACCGGCTGAGCGGCGTCGTCAGCGAGTGGAACTACTTTGGTTCGGAGTTCCGCATCCTCGTCGAAACCGCGGGCTGCGGCCCGATCAGCGTCTCGCTGCCGGCCTGGAATGCCGGCGCGGCTCCGGAAGTCGGGCAATCCCTCGAGCTGGGCTGGAGCGCGCGGGCGGGGATGGAAGTCCAGGAGGCCTGACGGCCGGGCTAGGCGACCGGAAAGCCTCATCTTCATCATCAACAAGAACAGGGGATCATGATGGAAAAGCAGAGCTTCGCGGAAGATTGCAGGGCCCTCGCGGCCGAACTCGGCGGCGGTCAGACCCGTCGCGACCTGATCCGCAGCGCGCTCGCGCTCGGCATCGCGCCCGCGGCGCTCGCGCTGGGCGGTGGCGCCGCGCGGGCCCAGGCCGGCAAGGAAGTAGTGCTGGTCAATTTCGGCGGCGTCGCCATGAAGGCCTTCGACGAGGCCTATGTGAAGCCGTTCGCCGCCCAGGGGGGCAAGATCGTGCTCGACGGCAGCGGCGCGCTCAACGGCAAGATCCTCACCATGGTCCAGTCGCGCCACGTCACCTGGGACATCTGCGACGCCGGCATCACGACCCTTGCCGAGCTCGGCCCGCATGGCGCGCTGGAGAAGATCGATTACTCGATCGTCGACAAGACCAAGCTGGATCCCACCTTTGCCTATGACGAAGGCGTGGTGAACTACATGTTCAGCTCGGTCCTCGCCTGGGACAAGAGCAAGATTTCCGGCGAGCCGACACTGGCGGACTTCTTCGACACCAAGAAGTATCCGGGCCGGCGCATGATGCGCAAGGACTCGCAGGCCATGCTCGAATTCGCGCTGCTGGCCGACGGCGTGCCGAAGGACAAGCTCTACCCGCTCGACGTCAAGCGTGCCTTCGCCAAGATCGCGACGATCAAGAAGGACCTGCTGTTCTGGAACAGCGGCTCGGAGAGCCAGAGCCTGATGCGCGACGGCGAATGCGTGATGGGCCTGCTCTGGCACACCCGCGCCAATGTGCTGGCCGACGAGACGCAGGGCCGCGTCACCTACACCTTCAAGGACGGCCTGCTCCAGCCCGGCCTCTGGGTCGTGCCCAAGGGCAACCCGGCCGGCAAGGAAGCGATGCGCGCCATCGCCTCGATGCAGCAGCCGGAAGGCCAGGTGAAGCTCCTGGCGGCGATGGGCAACGGCCCGTCGAACCCCGCCGCCGATGCGCTCGTGCCGGCGGAGCTGAAGAAGAAGAACCCGTCGGACGCCGCCAATGCCGCGGTCCAGGCCAAGATCAACGCCGATTGGTACAAGGCCAACCATTCGAAGACCTTCCAGAGCTTCCTGGATCTGATCTCCTCGTAACGGCTCGGCGTCTCGCCACGCACGACGGGTCATGCCCTCCCCAAAGGGGGCATGACCGCGCCCGAGGGCGCTTTCCCACCCGATCGGACATGTGATGACTGCTCCTGCCGACTCAGCGCGCAGCCGGGCCGGTCTCAGCCTCTTCGCGTCGCCTGCGACGCGTTACTGGCTGCTGATCGCGCCGGCTCTCCTCCTGATGGGGGTCTTCTACATCTACCCGATCGGCCGCGTGCTCTGGATGAGCTTCACGGTGCCGACGACGGGGCTCGACAATTACGAGTTGCTCGCGACCAGCGCCTCGATCCAGCGCATGCTCTGGACCACGGCCCGCATCAGCGTGCTGACGACGATCTTCACGCTGCTGCTGGCCTATGTCGTCGCCTATGCGCTCGTGCACGCCTCGCCCAAAGTCCAGCGCTGGATGTTCCTCGGCGTGCTCGTGCCGCTCTGGATCTCCGTGCTGGTGCGCGCCTTCGCCTGGTTCGTGCTGCTGCGCCGCGAGGGGCTCATCAACTCGGCGCTGTTGGCGACGGGCGTCACCGACTCCCCGCTGAGCCTGATCTGGAACGAGACCGGCGTCATGATCGGCATGGTGCACTACATGCTGCCGCTCGGCATCCTGCCGATCTTCTCGAACATGCGCGACATCGACCAGCGCTGCATCGCCGCCGCCCGCGGCCTCGGCGCCTCGCGGTTCGAGGCCTTCTGGCGGGTGTTCCTGCCGCTTTCGCTCCCCGGTGTCGTCGGCGCGAGCATCCTGGTCTTCATCTTCTCGCTCGGCTTCTTCGTCACCCCGGCCCTGCTCGGCGGCGGCAAGACGCTGATGATCGCCGAGTACATCAAGGTCCAGATCCTCGAGGTCGTGCGCTGGGGCGTCGCCAGCATGCTCGCCGCGGTGCTGCTGATCGTCATCGGCGTGCTGCTCGCGGCGCTGAGCCGGCTGGTCAATCTGCGCAAACTCTTCGGGGCGGGCTGAGACCATGACCGCAAACGGCTTCGGCAACATCTCGATCATGACACGCTCGCTGGCGTGGCTGATCATCTGCTTCCTCGTCCTCCCAATCACCGTGGTCTTCGCCGTTTCGGTGACCGACCGGCACTATCTCTCGCTGCCGGAGTCGGAGGTCTCGTTCCAGTACTACCGCAACCTGTTCAGCAGCGGTCCCTGGCTGACCAGCATCCTGCAGAGCTTCATCATCGCCTGCGTTTCGACGGCGGTCGCCGTCGTCGCCGGCACGCTCTGCGCCATTGGCTGCTGGCGCCTCGGCAACCGCGCCAGCGACTTCGTCCGCATGCTGATGCTGGTGCCGATCATGGTGCCGACCATCGTCTACGCGCTCGGCATCTACCAGTTCTGGATCGACCTGCGCCTGCTCGACACCTACACCGGCCTGATCATCGCCCATGCGGTGACGGGGGTCCCCTATGTGGTGATCACGGTTTCGACCGCGCTCGCCGGCTTCGATCCGCGCCTCGAACAGGCCTCGCTCAGCCTCGGCGCCAGCATGAGCCAGACGCTGCGCCTGGTGATCATCCCGAACATCATGCCGGGCGTCGTCTCGGGGCTGATCTTCGCCTTCATCCATAGCTGGGATGAGCTCGTCCTCGCCCTCTTCATCGCCGGCC
The DNA here is from genome assembly GCA_023452965.1 of Pseudomonadota bacterium. Next base: position 4,652 of record JAEXUU010000817.1, read on the forward strand.
GCGCCGTCTTCACGCTGCCGCGCCGCATGTGGGACGGCATCAACGAGGCGCTCGATCCCACCATGGCCGCCGTCGCGGCGGTCCTCATCGCCGTCACCGTGAGCCTTCTGTGCGCGGACGCCTATGTGCGCTCCCGGCGCGGGAACTGAACCATCCGAAAAGGCAGAACCATGTCCGACATCAGCGGTTTTGGCGCCGACAAGCATAGCGCCCTCGCCTGGCTGGAAGAGAACGCAGAGCGTCTCTCCGCCGACCATATGACGATCTGGGACCTGCACGAGCCGTCCTGGCGCGAGTACCGCTCCGCCGCCTGGTATGTCGAGCGGCTGCGCGCCGAGGGCTTCACGGTCGAGGAAGGCTCCGGCGGCATGCCGACGGCGTTCTGCGCCGAATGGTCCAATGGCGAGGGTCCGACCATCGGCGGCTATGCCGAGTACGACGCCGTGCCCGGCACCTCCCAGGAGGCCGTGCCCTTCCGCAAGCCCCGCGAGGGCGTCAGCCGCCACGCCGCCGGCCATACCGACCCGCATTCGGCGCTCGGCATCGGCGCGTTCGCCGGTTTCCTCGCCGCCAAGCACGCCATGGAGAAGCACGGCATCAAGGGGCGCATCAAGTTCTTCGGCGAGCCGGCCGAGAAGATGTGCGGCTCGAAGCCGGTGCACGCGGCGAAGGGCTACTACAACGATCTCGACGCGGCGATCAGCTTCCACCCGCACTCGTTCCCGGCGCTGGCGAACAGCTGCTTCTGGGATACCCACAGCGCGCCCTACTGGAGCCGCGTCTACACCTTCGAGTGCCCGAACCCGGAGACCTGGCAGCAGACCGGCGCCTTCGCCGGCGTGACCCACAGCCACTCGACCGCGCGCGCCCCGGGCGCGATCGACGCGGTCTGCCTGATGTACACCTCGTCCAAGTACATGAAGGAATCGATGCTGCCGCATCACGGCAGCTGGACGCTCAACGAGCACATCATCCAGGCGGGCTATGCGGCCGCGGACAATCTCGCGCCCGGCCTCGCCCAGATCCAGTACTCCCTGCGCGCCCCGACGCTCGACATGTGCGAGCGCGTCTTCGCGGTGCTCGACCGCAATTCCGAGCATTGCGCCGCGATGAGCCACTGCACGGTCAGCCCCGCCTGGATCACCCGCACCCGCGCCGGCCTGCCGAACCACGCGATGGCGCAGGCGGCCTGGCGCAATTTTTCTGCAATCGGCGCGCCGCAATGGGGCGAGGAAGCGCGTGCCTTCGGCCGTGAGATCCAGCGCAATCTCGGCCTGGAGCCGATGGACGACCCGTTCATGCCCGAGATCCAGCGCCTGACGGCGCCCTGGGAGGGCGAGGAGGCCTTCCGCGCGCAACTGCCGTCCTGGCAGAAGAACCTCGCTGCCGACGACTATGTCGACTACACGTGGCACGCGCCGACGGTGCGGCTCTATGTCGGCCGCCCGACCCTCAAGGCGCCGCCCGGCTACCGCTATCCGGAGTGGACCCGCTACGCCATGGGCGGCATGCCGGCCTGCATCGACCCGATGTGGAGCACGGCCGCCAAGGTCATAGCCACCACCATCGTCGACCTCCTGACCGACGGCACCAGCCTCGCCGCCGCGCAGGCGGAGTTCAAGGATCGCACCGGCGGCGGCATCGGCGGCGAGAAATGGGTCGCGCCGCTTCTGCCGGCCGATTTCGAGGCCCCCGTCAATTATCGCTGGCCGGAATACGTCACCACCGCCCGTGGCGACGAATGGACCATTCCGACCGCTGCCGGCTGAGACCCGGCTGCGAGAGATCAGTTCAGCATCGGATTCAGGAGAAGACCATGTCGATCATTTCGGAACACGAATACCGCTACAACATGCTCATCAAGACCTTCGCCTCGCGGGCCGAGCCGGCCTTCGAGGCCGAGTCCGAGCAGGTCGAAGTCTGGGGGCAGCGCTGGGGCTGCAACAACGATGTCGGCCAGATCCGCAAGGTGCTGATGCACCGCCCCGGCCCGGAGCTCAACGTCGTCGATCCTACCAAGCGCATCCCCGATATCGGCGCCTTCGGTGACCCGGAGAAAGGCTGGTACTGGCGCGGCGACTCGATCCCCGACCTTCCGGCCCAGCAGGCCCAGCATGACAAGCTCGTCGCCGCGCTGCGCGAGGAAGGTGCCGAGGTCGTCTTCCTCGACGAATGCGCGCCCGGCAAGATGAAGTCCGTCTACACCCGCGACAGCGTCATCGCCATCGATGGCGGCGCCATCGTCACCCGTCTCGGCCCGCCGATCCGCCGCGGCGAGGAGCTGCCGGTCACGCGTACCCTCGCAAAGCTCGGCATGCCGATCCTGCGGACCATCGGCGGCACCGGCCTGATGGAAGGCGGCAGCTTCGCCTTCATCACGCCGAAGGTCGCCGTCGTCGGCCTTTCGAGCCGCGTCAACGAGGAAGGCGCCCGCCAGCTCGAGGAAGTGCTGCGCGTCCACGGGGTCGAATTGCTGCGGGTCGAGCTCACCGGCTATCGCCTGCACATCGACGGCATGTTCGTCATGGTCGACGCCGAGACCGCGTTCGTGAATCCGACGCTGCTGCCCTTCTGGTTCCTCGAGCGGCTGAAGCAGCTCGGCATCCGCCAGATCGAGGTCTGCCCGGATGACGGCAACTGGGTGATCAACTGCCTTGCGGTGCGCCCGGGCCGGGTGATCATGGCCGGCGGCCTCTCCGAGCGTACGCAGGCGAAGTTCGACAAGGCGGGCATCTCCGTCCGCGTCGTAGAGTACGACAAGGTTGCGCTCGGCGGCGGCGGCATTCACTGCTCGACCTCGCCGCTCGTTCGCGATCCGCTCTGACATCAGAGCCGGATCCGATCAGATGGAATCAATCTGATCGGAACGGGCTCCGCGGGGGGGGCGACGCCCC
>JAEXUU010000837.1 GCA_023452965.1 Pseudomonadota bacterium
GGTCGTAGGCCCGCCACATCAGGCCCTGGGCGATGCCCGCCACCCACATCGCGGTGATGTAGAGAACGATGGCGACCGTCGCGATCCAGAAGTGCCACTCGACGAGGCGATGCGACCAGAGCGGCGCGCGCCAGAGCCGCGGCACAAGATAGTAGATCGCGCCGAAGACCATGAAGGCGACCCAGCCGAGCGCACCCGAATGCACGTGTCCGACGGTCCAGTCGGTGTAGTGGCTGAGCGCGTTGACCGCCTTGATCGACATCAGCGGCCCCTCGAAGGTCGCCATGCCGTAGAAGGCGACGGCGACGACGAGGAAGCGCAGGATCGGGTCTGTGCGCAGCTTTCCCCAGGCGCCCGACAGGGTCATGATCCCGTTGATCATGCCGCCCCAGGACGGAATCCAGAGCATGATCGAGAAGGCGGCGCCGAGCGTCTGCGCCCAGTCCGGCAGCGCGCTGTAGTGGAGATGGTGCGGGCCGGCCCAGATATAGAGGAAGATCAGCGCCCAGAAATGGACGATGGAGAGCCGGTAGGAATAGATCGGGCGCTCGGCCTGCTTGGGGACGAAATAGTACATCATCCCGATGAAGCCGGCCGTCAGGAAGAAGCCGATCATGTTGTGGCCGTACCACCACTGGATCAGCGCATCCTGGACGCCCGCGAACTGCGAGTAGCTCTTCGTCCCGACGAAGGAGACCGGCATCGCCAGATTGTTGACGATGTGCAGGACCGCGACCGTGATGATGAAGGCGAGATAGAACCAGTTCGCCACGTAGATGTGCGGCTCGCGGCGGCGGGCGAGCGTGCCGGTATAGATCGCGAGATAGACCAGCCAGACCGCCAGGAGCAGCAGGTCGGCGTACCATTCCGGCTCGGCGTACTCCTTGCTCTGGGTGATACCGAGCGGGTAGCCGGTCATCGCCAGGATCAGGAAGAGCTGGTAGCCGAAGAAGACCAGCATGGAGAGCTGGCGCCCGCCCCATAGCCCGACATGGCAGGTCCGCTGGACCACATAGAGCGACGTCGCGAAGAGCGCATTGCCGGCGAAGGCGAGCACGACACCCGAGACATGGATCGGCCGCAGGCGCCCGAAGGTGGCGTATTCCGAGAAGTTCAGCGACGGGAAGGTCAGCTGGAGCGCGATGAAGAGCCCCGCAGCGAGGCCGACGAGCGCCCAGACGATGGTGGCCAGCACGAACCAGCGGACGATCTGCTCATCATAGCCGGGAATGGGCTCGTGCAGCCCTTCCTGAATTGTCGTCGCACCCATTTCTGAACCCATCCCCGCCTGCACGCCGTGACGCGATCTCGGCCAGATAATTGTATGGCCTATGCGCATACATATCGATATGCTCACAAACCAGACAAATCCAGCCATCAGCCGTTGAAACGGCTCTGGTGCGACGAAAAGCGCAATCACGGGACCGGAAACAGCGGGAAAATGACGCAGGCCTGCGACAACATGTATGGGCGAGAGCCAGAGAAAAAGACATTCCAACCGCACGGATCGACGGCATTCTCGCTCGCGCCCCTGCGCCCAAGGTTCGGCGCCCGCCGCATCGCCGCCCCGTCATCGACCTGCAATGGTGCCCGTCATGCCGTCTGAGGGCGCGCCCCGCGCGAAGGATGGCGATCTTCTGCTGCTGACGGCCGCGGCCGGATGCGCCATGTCGCTCGTCGACACGAACATCGTCGCGCTGGCGATCCCGGCCATCGCCCGAGGGCTGCGCGCCGGCGCCGCCGACACCCAGTGGGTCATCAGCGCCTTCTTCCTCAGCTTCGCGGCAATGCTGCTGCCGGCAGGGGCGATCGCCGACCGGCTCGGGCGCCGCCGGATATTCCTCTGCGGCCTGGCCGGGCTCGCCGCGGCCTCCTTGTCCGGCGGCCTCGCCTCGACGGTCGTCTGGCTGCATCTCAGCCGCGGAGCGCAAGGAGCCGCGACCGCCTTCGTTCTGGCGCCTGCGCTCGCGATCATCGGGCATCGCTTCCATGCGGGCGCTGAGCGGAACCGCGCCTGGGCGATCTGGGGCGGCGTGATGGGCGCAACCATGGTCGTCGCCCCCATCGCCGGCGGGATCATCGTCGAATCGCTCGGCTGGCGCTGGGCCTTCTTCATCAACCTGCCGATCTGCGCCCTGCTCGCGGCCGCGACGCTCGCCTATGCGGAGGAGTCGCGAGATCCGACGCGAGGGCGGCTCGATCCCCTCGGCATCCTCCTCTTCGCCGGAGCGATGCTCGGCCTCACCTCAGGGTTGATCACCGGCCAGGCGCAGGGCTGGGCCAGCACGGCGACGCTTGCCGGCTTCGCTCTGGGCGCCGCCTCGCTGGTCGGCTTCGTGATCGCGGAGCGGGTGCAGGCGCATGCGATGCTCGACCTGCAACTGTTCAAGAGCCGGCAATTCATCGGCGCGGTCTGGGCGATGTTCGCCTATGCCGCGACCGCCCAGGTCATGGCCTCGCTGTTCCCGATCTTCCTGCAGCACGGCGGCGGACTTTCCGCGACGGCGACGGGATTCGCGATGCTGCCCTTTGCCTTCGCGATGCTGGCCTTTCCCTATCTCGGCGGCATGCTCGGCCGCCGGCTGACATCGCCTTCGATCCTCGCGCTCGGGCTCGCGGTCGTAGCCATGGGCAACGCGGTCGCAGCATGGGGCGCCGTCCCCGGCAACTGGCTGGTGCTTCTCCCCGCCATGTTCGTCATCGGCGCCGGCTCCGGGCTGCTGAACGGAGAAACGCAGAAGGCGATCATGATGACGATCCCGCGCGAACGGGTCGGCATGGCGTCCGGCATCAGCACTACAGCGCGCTTCTCAGGGATTCTGATCGGCTTCGTCGCCTTGAATGCTGTGCTGGCAAGTGGCATTCGCGCCGCCGCCACCGGCGCGGAATGCCGTGCACCTGCCACCTGCGGCGCCGGCCGCTGCTATGTTGACGCCGTCATCGCCGGCGATTTTTCAGCGGCCGTCACCGGGACGCCCGTGCTCGACATGGCCCTCGCCTGGACACAGGCGCGCCAGATCTACGCAAGCGGAGCCTCCGCATCGCTCCTCACCGCCGCATTGCTGGCGGCGCTCTCCGCCGGCCTGGTCTGGTGGCTGATGCGACCGCGGCGCTCCGGGGCATGAAGAACCGCCGGCACAGATCGACCGACGGCCCCGCTTGACCTTCCCACTATGGCAAGCCTTAGGCCCAGTCCGGTTTACGAGACAAGACCCGCGGATCGGAGAACATCCGTAGACCAGCGGGCACGGAGCAGACCCGCAATGCAGCATCAAACCAAGCTGAGCCGGCAGGAGGTGCTAGCCTCCTATTTTGGCGCGTTCGCCTTCATCACGGCGATGGTCGCGACCGCCGAATTCTTCGGCGACCGCGAGATCGTGCTTCCGGAAATCGCTGCGATGGCCGTGGCGATCTGGGCCTTCCGCGAGCAGAGCTGGATGAGGCAGCCCGAGAAGATCTTCCTCTGGCCCTCGATCACCGCGCTGATGGGCTTCGGCATCAACCTGCTCGCCCTGCCCTACACGGCCAAGCTCGCGCTCATCCTAGTCAGCATGCTCGGCCTCTTCGCGCTGTTCCGCTACAGCCTCGCGCCGGCGCTCGCGACGGGTTTCCTGCCGATCGTCACCAACGCGACGGAGTTCTCGTTCCTCGCCTCGATCGGCGTCACGACGCTCGCGCTCATGCTCGGCGTGATGCTCTTCCGCCTGCGCAAGGACGCGCCGCGCACCGCCCCGCTCTCGCATCGCGCCATGCTGGCCTACCTCGCGATCATCGCCGTATGCGTGGCGATCGCGTCGGCGGCCGGCTATCCGCACCTGGCCGTGCTGCCGCCGGTTGCCGTCGTGGTCTACGAGTCGCTGCACATGAAAATGTACTCGGCGAAAATGGCCGTGAAGCAGACGGCCGTCCTCACCCTCTCGGCCGCCATCGGCGTGGCGCTGTTCCTGGCGATCGATTCCTGGACGCTCGTCACCGTGCTCGACCTGCTGCTGATGGCCGCCCTGCTCCGGCTGTTCGGCATGCGGGTACCGGCGGTCTATGCCTTTCCGTTCCTGGCCTTCGTTTTCCCGGCCGCGGCGGTTCCCGCGCTTCCCGTCGCTGCGCTGATCGTCTCGGCCGTGTCGTTCTCCATGGTGCTGGCCTATCGGCACTGGCTCGCGGAGCCGCAGCGCGCGGCCATGCCTGCCGAATGAGCCAAGCGTAGCGAGGTCGCGGCCCAATTCCCGGCGCAGCTCTCTTTCATCGGCGAGCCATACATCATAACGTAAATGCAGGCCGGCAAGGCATACAATAACGAGGGCGAGATGTGGCGGCCAAGACTGATCGAAAGCGCCCGGATGAAGTATCTCGGCATCGTCGAGGCGCTCGAGGCCGATATTCGCTCCGCCCGCGTCGCCCGGGGCGACAGGCTGCCGCCACAGCGGGCCATCGCCGAAGCGCTCGGCGTCGATCTGACCACGGTGACGCGAGCCTTCAACGAGGCGCGCCGGCGCGGGCTGGTCGAGGCGCAGGCCGGCCGCGGCACCTTCATCAGCGAGAAACTCGACGGCAGCGCTGCGCCTGAGCGCGCCCAGCCCTTGCTCGATCTCAGCATGAACATCCCGCCGCAGCCCGCGGCCGTCGATTTCCGCAAGATCGTCCCTGGCGGAATCGCCGGCGTTCTAGCGAGCCCGCGCGGCCTGCTGAGCCTCCATTACCAAGAGAGCACCGGCGCCGAGGCCGACCGGCAGATCGCCGCGAACCGGCTGGTGCATTGGATCGAAGGCGTTACGGCCGACCGCGTCGTGATCGCCGGCGGCGCGCAGAGCGCGCGCTTTGCCCTGTGCGACCTCCTGCTCACGCGCGGCGACATGATCGCGGCGGGCGCGATGACCTATCCCGGGCTCAAGGCGGTCGCCTTCCAAAAGGGGCTCGTTCTCGAACCGCTGGAGATGGACGACAAGGGCATCATCCCCGACGCCTTCGAAAGGGCCTGCCGGGACCGAGCGCCAAAAGCCCTCTACGTCATTCCCAGCATCGACAATCCGACGACCGCGACGCTGCCGGAGGATCGCAGGCGGGCCCTGGCCGCGATCGCGCGCAAGCACGACGTCACCATCATCGAGGATGATCCCTATGCGCCGCTGAGGGCGGAACGCGCGCCCGCCCTGGCGGAGCTGGCGCCCGACATCACCTGGCACCTCGCGACGCTCTCGAAATGCGCGACCCCGGCCTTGCGGGTCGCCTATGTCGTCGCGCCCAGCGCCAAGAAGGCGCTGCGTCTGGCGGGCGTCCTGCGGGCGACGATCCTGATGGCGCCGCCGCTGATGTCGGCGCTCGCCAGCCGCTGGATCGCCGATGGCATGCTCGATGACATCACGCAGGCCATCCGCACCGAGAACGCGCAGCGCCAGAAGCTCGCGGCCTCCATCCTTGGCGATGTCGCATTCGCCGCCGACCCCCAGGGGCATCATCTCTGGCTGCGCCTGCCTGAGCATTGGCGTGCGTCCGACTTCGCCGAGCATGCCGACCGCGCCGGCGTCTCGATCGTGCCGAGCTCGGCCTTCGCCGTGACGCCCCATCCGATCGAGGCCGTCAGGATATCGCTGGGCGTCGCGCCGGATCGGGGCGCTCTCGAGGATGGCCTGACTTTGCTCGCAGGCCTGATCGGCCAGCCCCCGCTCGGCTCGAAAGCCGTCGTGTAGCCTTCGAGGACCGGTCGCTCCGGCTCGCCAGATCAGAGATCAAGCACGCGGGATAGCTTACGGCGATGACTGCCCCAGCCCCGCCAGGACGGTGATCTGGCGCAGCAATGGCGAGGTGTCGTTCTTGCGGTAGCTGACGATGATCGGGCTGGAGAACGCCTCGTCGAGCTCGAGGAAATGGACGTCGTCGCGGCCGAAGCGCCGAACCGAGGCCGGGACGACGCAGATCCCGACCCCCGAGGCAACCAGGCCTAGCGCCGTCTGCACATCGCGCACCTCCATGCCGATGCGTGGCGTGACCCCGGCCTCGCGGTAGAAGGCCAGGACCTGGTCGGCATAGCTCGGCCGGGGCGCCTTCGGGTACAGGATCAACGGCTCGGCCTCGAGATCGGCCAGTTTCGGCTTGCTGCCCTGCTTCAGCAGCGCATGGGTCGCGCCGACCGCGACGCAAAGCCCCTCCTCGCGCAACACGGCGCGCACCAGCGCGTCGTCATCGAAGCGCAGGCGCCCGAAACCGACATCGATGCGCCCATCCTTCAGCGCCGAGATCTGCTCCAGCGTCGTCATCTCGAGAAGCTGCACCTCGACATCCGGCACCTGGATGCGGAAGTCGCGGATCAGCTCCGGCAGCGTGTCGTAGAGCGTCGAGGCGACGAAGCCGATATTGAACTGCAGCACCATGCGCTTGCCGATGCGCGTCGTCATCGCCCGCATCTCCTCGACGCGCTGCAGCACCTGCAGCCCCTGGTCGAAGAGATAGCGCCCCGCCTCGGTCATCGTGATCGGCCGGCCGCGATCGAGCAGGCGCACGCCGAGCTCCTCTTCCAGCTGCTGGATCTGCCGGCTCAGCGGCGGCTGCGCGATGTTGAGCTTTTCGGCGGCCCGACTGAATGAGCCCTCCGCCGCAACGGTGGTGAAATAGCGCAGATGGCGCAGATCCATCGCTGCCTGCTCCTTGCTCCTGCCTCCTCGATTATGCAGCTGCCTGCATTCCCGAGGGCCCGGCCTGACGGTTGTCGAACGTTCCGGGCCAAACATCCCGGTTTGCGCGCCGACTTTTGCGCCGGCGCGCCCGCTCCATACCGTAAGGGTATTAACTTACACCAAAACGATCCTGTCCAGCAGCAGCCTCCATCCCTACCCTTCGAGCAGGGAAGAAGCGTCCGCACGGGAGAACGAGCTCCGCCGCGGACTTGAACCGGCCGCCAGAGCCGTCGGAGGGCCATGTCTGACATCCTAATTCTGCGGTCCGCTCCGGCGCGGCTTCCGACAGGCGTGCCCGCGCTCATGCGCTGCGGCGAAAGCCCGGAGGCCTGATCATGCCCTATGTCGAAGCCGGCACGGGCGTGCGCCTTTTCTACACCGTCACCGGGCCGGGCAGCGCTCCGGCGATCGTCTTCTCCAATTCGCTCGGCACCACGCACCGGATGTGGGACGCCGTCGTCGGCAAACTCTCCGCCGAGTATCGCTGCGTGCGCTACGATACGCGCGGCCATGGCGGCTCCAGCCGCGGCTCCGAGCCTTTCGAGATCGCCGACCTCGCCGATGATCTCGCCGCGCTGCTCGACCATCTCGATCTCGAACGCGTTCATCTCGCCGGGCTCTCGCTGGGCGGCATGACCGGCCAGGCCTTCGCCATGCGCCACCCGACGCGCCTTGCCGGCCTGACCCTGATGGCGACGGCGGCCTGCATGCCGACGCGCGAGGCCTGGGAGGAACGCGCCGCGCTGGTGCGGCGCGAGGGCACGCAGGCGATCCTCGCAGGGACGATGCAGCGCTGGTTCA
>JAEXUU010000845.1 GCA_023452965.1 Pseudomonadota bacterium
CGGCGCGCCGCCACGTGAGGCGCTGAGCGAACTTTAGCGCCGTCGCCGGGCTGCTCAGCCGAGCAGCCCGGCCATGGCGACCACGACCGGTCCCATCAGGGGCAGCAGCACGTTCGAGATCGCATAGGTCACGGTGTAGCCGATCACCGGGATCGAATTGCCGGCGAGCGAAACCAGGGCGCTGATCGAGGGCGTGCTGCAATGCTGGCCGGCGATCGCGCCGAGCAGGATCGGCCCCTCGATCTTGAGCAGATAGCGGCCGATATAGAGCGAGGCCAGCGCCGGCAGGGCCGAGACCAGGACCGAAAGCACTGGCAGGACGAGGCCGTATTGCTTGAGCAGCGCGAAGGCATCCGGCCCGACCGAAAGCCCGACCGCGGCGATGAAGGTCGCCAGCCCGAAATCCTTCATGAAGGCCGCGGCCTCGGACGGGATCGCGCCGCCCTGCGGCCGGTGCATGTGCAGCCAGCCGAAGACCAGACCGGAGACCAGCGCCCCACCGCCCGTGCCGAGTGTGAGGTTGAGCGCCCCGATCTTCAGGCTGAGCTCGCCGAGCAGCAGGCCGGCGACGATGCCGAGGCCAAGCATGACGAAATCGGTCGCCGCGTTCGGCGACAGCAGATGGCCGAGTTCCGGGCCGGCGCGGGTGATCGCGTCATCCGTGCCGTAGAGGGTCAGGATGTCGCCCTGCTCCAGGATGGTGCCGGGCAAGGCGGGAATGCTCTGGCCGAGCCGGCGTATCCGGGAGATGAAGACGCCGCGCCGCTGCTCGGCACTGGCGAGCCGGCGCAGGTCGCGGATCCTGCGGCCGCGGACCTCGCGCCGGGTCAGCACCACCTCGCGCTCGACCAGCGGGACATTGGCGCCGACCGGCAGCGGTACCTCGGCGCCGAGCCGCTCGCTGATCGCGATGACGGCGCGTCGGCGGCCGATCACCAGCACGATGTCGTCGGCCTCGAGCATCGTCTCGGTGCTCGCCTTCTCGAAATTGCCGCCGCGCCCGACCAGCGTGACGGTCACGGCGCCGCTGACGCTGTTCTCGAAGGCGCCGACGCTGCTGCCGCCGATCGCGCCGGCGCGGAAGCCGCGCGAGACGATCTGCGGCACGCCGTTCTCCTTGGCCGTGTCGTCCTCGGCCCCGAGCTCGCGGGCGAGCGCCGCCGAGGCCTCGCGGACGTCGATCCCGAGCAGAAGCGGGCCGATTTGCGTGGTGAAGACGACGATTGCGACGAGGCCGAACAGATAGGTGATGCTGTAGGCGGTCGCCATGTTGCCTTGCAGGCGGGTGATCTCTGCCGCGGGCAAGGCGAGGCGCGTCATCGCCTCGGAGGCGGTGCCGAGCACCGCGGATTCGGTGGCCGAGCCGGCGAAGAGCCCGGACGCCGTGCCGGCATCGAGCCCGAACAGGGCGATCGCCGCGGCGAGCAGCAGCAACACCGTGATGACCTCGACGAAGGACAGGATGCCGTAGCGCCAGCCGCCGCGGATGTTGTTGAAGAATTGCGGTCCTGCGGTGAAGCCGAGCGCGTAGATGAACAGCGCGAAGGCGACGTTCTTCAGGTCCGGGCTGATGGTGACGCCGAGCTGGCCGATCGCCAATGCCACGAACAGCGTGCCGCAGACGCCGCCGACCGCGACCGAGCCGATCCTGATCCTGCCGATCAGATGGCCGAGAGCCAGAGAAACGAACAGGGCGACAACCGGTTGCGCGATGAACGACACGATGAAGCCCCGCCATGCTGCCAGCAGCGAGGCTGACTATCGGCGGCGTTCCGCGCGCAGGCAAGATGGCCGGGAGAACAATGATCGCAGGCCGGGGACCGGCGATAATGCCCGCCGGCTGCCGGCCTCAGCAGACCGCGGCGCGCAGCGCCGGCGCCAGCAGCAGCTCCGAGGCGGAGCCGGTCTGGATCCAGCTCTTGGCCGAGGCGTCGTCCTCGCGCGGGTCGATCCGCAGGACGATCTGTTCGAGGTCGCCGAGGCGGCAGAGCTGCTCGCGCGCGATCTCGGTGGTCATCGGCCCTTCCGGCTGCGAACTGTCCTCGTTGCTGGCGACGATCGGCGCGGCACCGGGCAGGCCGATCGTGACCGTGCGCAGCCGCGTCGCGATCGGGGCATTGCCGGAGAGCAGCCGCATTCTGAGGCCGACCTCGCCGGGCTGGCTGCCCTCGCGGACCGCGAGCTCGAGCCGGATCTCGCGGCCGCGATGCTGGCCGAAGCCGATATTGCCGAGGATCGCCGGGGCGATGCGGCGGTCGGCCGGGGCGGGCGCGGCCTCCGAGCGCTGTTCGGAGAAGATCGCGGCCGCCGGCGAAAGTTGCGTCGCGATCGTCGTCGCGCGCATCTCCTCGGGGCGGAGATAACGCATCGTGTCGGCCGGGGTCGAAACGGTCATCTTCAGGAAGGAGCGGTCTAACCCCATCGCGTCGAGATGGCGGGCGATCTTGGCGTCGATCTCGCCGGTCGCCTGCTCCTGCTTGACGGTGCGGGTTTCCTTGCGCTCGTTGACCAGCTCGCGCCGCTCGACCATGCGGTCGCCCTCGCGCCGGCGCACGATCTGGTAGTCGCGCACCGTCGTCGTCTCGGTCTCCAGAATGGTCTGCTGGTGCACGCCGATGCGTGATTGCGGCGGGATGACGCGCCTGACGCCGCCGGCGAGCACGAAGGTGCAGGCCGAGGAGCAGAGCGGGCTGCGCTCGTCGATGGTGCCGAGATTGGGGTCGCGCTGGCTCAGGACGGTGCGCGCCACCGCGATGTCCAGACCCTGCTGGCGGATCAGCTCGCCCATCGCGATCGCGACCTCGACCGTGCCGCCGGTCGAATAGATCAGGATCGGCAGCTTGCGCCCGCCGAGCCCGGCAAGGGCGCGGCGCAGCTCCTCCAGCGTGTCGTTGGTGATCGCGCCCTGGGCCGAGAGCCATTCCCGGCAATGCGGCTCGCAGCCCGGCTCGGCGCTGCGCACCGGGACGATCCGCATCGGCTCCGGAGCCGGAGCAGGCTTGTCCTGCGCCGCTGCCGGCAAGGCGAGCAGCGAGAGGGCGAGCGCCAGGCGGGAGGCGATGCGCGACACGATACCGGGAGACTCCATGAAGAGGGCGCGCAAGGGAACCTCAGGCGCGCCGATTTGACAACCGTTTCCGGCGCCCGAGCGTTCGCGGCGCCGTTGCGGCTTCGGCGACAGGGCCGATGCTTCACACCGCCGGTTGGGCGGCTTTGAGGCGTTCTCGCGACGGACTAATGGCCTGCGCTCAGGCCGTTATCTTGTCGATCTCCGCCAGTTCCTCGGCGCTCAGGGCCCATTCCGCCGCCTTCACATTGGCGGCGACCTGCTCCGGCCGGGTCGCGCCGGCGATCACGCTCGAGACGACGGGCTGTGCCGCGAGCCAGGAGAAGGCGAGCTCAACCAGCGTCTTGCCGCGGGCCTCGGCGAAGGCGGTGAGCTTCTCGATCCGCGTCCAGTTGGCGTCGCTGAAGATCTCGCCGGCGCGCTGCGGCAGTTTGGTCAGCCTCGCGCCCTCGGGCATCGGCGCATTGCGCTTGTACTTGCCGGTCAGCGCGCCGTTGGCGAGCGGGAAATAGGGCAGCAGCCCCATGCCGTAATGCCGGGCGGCCGGGATCAGCTCGCGCTCGGCGCCGCGCACCAGCAGGCTGTACTCGTCCTGGCAGGAGGCGAAGCCGGCGACGTTGATGTCGCGCGCAGCCCAGGCGGCGTCGGCCATCTGCCACGGCGCGAAATTGGAGCAGCCGATATAGCGGACCTTGCCCTGGCGGGTCAGGTCCTCGAGGGCGCGCAGCGTCTCGTCGATCGGCGTCAGCGGGTCGAAGCGGTGGATCTGGTAGAGGTCGAGCCAGTCGGTCTTGAGCCGGCGCAGCGAGTCCTCGACGGCGTTCATGATGTAGGCGCGCGAGCCGCCCTTCTTGATGCCCTCATCGTCCATGTTCATGCCGAACTTGCTCGCCAGCACGATCTGCTTGCGGCGCGCGCCCAAGACCTCGCCGAGCGCCGTCTCGGAGCCGCCGCGCTCGCCATAGATGTCGGCGGTGTCGAACAGGGTGATGCCGTGCTCGATCGCGGCGTCGACGACCTTGCGGGTCGCGTCCAGGTCGATACGGCCGCCGAAATTATTGCAGCCGAGGCCGACGAGCGAGACGCGCAGGCCCGAGCGGCCGAGATTGCGGGTGAGCATGGTGTCCTCCTCCTCCGAGAGCCGCACACAGGACCAGAGCCGCGGCGGGCCGGCAAGCGCGCTCTTCGCGACCCGCGGGCTGCGTCGGGTGCAGGGCGGCCGCGTTCACCATGCTCGCGGGGCGGATGGCGCACGACGCTGTCGCGATTGACCGAACGCAAAGCAGCGGCAGAATGATCGGGTAGAGTTGCTCCAGGAACCCATGAAACAGCCGGAGAACCCATGGCCCCGATGATCAAGAGCGTCTTCACCGCTTACACGGAAGAAGGCGAGGGCGAGCGCGACTCGGCGCTCGGCTATGCCCTTTCGCTCGCGCAGCAGGCCGGCGCGCATCTGACCGTGCAGGCCGCCGCGATGCGCTACAACATCCCGGGCACGCTGATCGGCGATTTCGGTGTCGCCTTCGTCGCGACCGAGAACCGCCGCATCACCTCGCTGGCGAAGCGCTTCGGCGAGCTGGCGCGGACGAGCGCCGCGCTCGCCGGCGTCAACGCCACTGTCGAGACGCCGGAGCTGATCTATGCCGAGCTCGGCGGCTGGCTGGTCAGCCAGGCCCGCGTGCACGATCTCAGCGTGCTCGATCTCGAGAAGGACGCCGCCCAGCGCGATCGCGGCCTGATCGAGGCCGCCCTGTTCGACTCGGGCCGGCCGGTGATCATCGTGCCGCCGGGCGTCGAGACCTTTGCCGCCAAGCGCATCCTGATCGCCTGGGACGGCAGCGCGACCGCCGCCCGCGCCGTGGCCGAGGTACGGCCCTTCCTGGCGGGCGCCGAGGTCGAGATCCTCTCCGTCACCGGAGAGAAGGACCTGTCGAAATTCGTCGCAGGCGCCGAGCTCGCTCCGCATCTGTCGCGGCATGGCGCCGCGGTCAGCGTGCGCAATGTCGCCCTCTCGACCGGCCAGGACGTGGCGGAGGCGATCCGGATGGCGGCGGCCGAATTCGGCGCCGACCTCGTCGTCTGCGGCGCCTACAAGCATTCGCGCCTGCGCGAATGGATTCTCGGCGGCGTCACCCAGTCGCTGCTGAAGGCGAGCCCGCGGCCGCTGCTGATGAGCCGCTGACCCGGCAAGGCGGGTGGCCGCTCAGCCGGCTCTCGCCCAGCCGATGCGATCGAGGATCTCG
>JAEXUU010000883.1 GCA_023452965.1 Pseudomonadota bacterium
CCGAGGCGAAGACCGCCTGCGGCACGCCCGGCACGGCGTCGATCACGAAGCCCTCGTCGGGCGAGACCGTGTAGACGCAGCCCTTCACCGTCAGCGGATCGCCGGCCGCATCGGGGATGTAGCGTGCGAGGCACTCGCGGATCAGCCTAACCTGCGTCGGGCTCGGCGTGCGGTCGGGGTCGCGCGGATCCATCGGCTCGCGCCCGAAATGCGGTCCGCCGAGCTTGAAGCCGGGATGCTCATAGAGCGGGAAGCCGTAGAAATTGCCTTCCTCGACGGTCAGGATGAAGACCGGGAAGGCGCCTTCGCGGAACAGCTCGGGCCGGCGCGTCGTGAACCAGCCGATCGCCTGGCGCACGGTCTTGACCTGCGAGGCCAGCGCCGGCACCGCGTCGGCGATCCAGCCGCCGGAAGTGATCACCAGCCTGCCGGCCGAATAGTTGCCCCGCTCGGTCCGCACGATGACGCCGCCATCGGCGGTCGGGCGCCAGTCCAGCATCGGCTCGCCGGTGCGGATTTCCGCGCCTTTCGACTGGGCGAGGCCGACATGGGCATAGATCGCCTTCTCCGAGGCGACGAAGCCGCCGTCGGGTTGCCAGAGCCCGAGATGGCCTGACGGCAGCTGGAAGGCCGGAAAACGCCTGGCGATCTCGGCTTGGTCGAGCACTTCATGCGCCAGCCCGTGGTCCAGGCAGGATTGCAGCGAGGATTCGACCGGGCCGGCGCCTTCAGGGGCGAGGTCAAGCGAGCCGGTGACGTGCCGCAGCTTCAGCCCGGCAGCGTCGCCGGGCTCCTGCCAGAGCTGGTGCGCCCGGCGCACGATCGGGACGTAATGCGAGCCCTCGAAATAGGCGAGGCGGATGATCCGGGTCAGCCCGTGCGAGGAGCCCATGGCGTGGCCGAGATCGAACCGCTCGAGCCCGAGCACGCGCAGGCCGCGCTTGGCCAGATGCCAGCAGGCGGCCGATCCCATGGCGCCGACGCCGGCGACGATCACGTCGTAATGAGGCGCAGTCATTGCTGTTCTTGTCCTCGATGTCCGGCCGGGCGAATGCGGCAATCTAGTCCCACGGGTCCGCGACGGTCCATGCCCGCGGGCAGGTCGGCTGCATGCGCGCGGCGGGAGGCGGGGCGGTGCCGCGCAGAAGGTTTGTTAACCGTGCGCGCGGCATAGCTTGCGAATACGTGCTTTTCCGGGATCGGCCTATGCTTGCTCGCTCATTCCGGCGTCTGTTGGGCCGTGTCGGCCCCGCCGAGCCGGTTGCGGAGCCGGTCGCTCCGCCTCCTGAGCCCGCGAAGCCAGCGCCGCCAGCCGACGCCCCTCTCGGCGAGGCCGTCAACGAACTCGAGAACGACGTCGTCGCCGCCATGCGCCGGCTCAATGACGGGCTCGGCCGCGCCGAGGAGTTCTCCGCCCGGTCCGAGGCGCGCTCGCGTGAGATTCATGGCGGCATGGCCGAATTGCGCGAGGTGACCTTCACCGCCAGTGCCAATTCCTCGGCGCTCGCCAGCGCGACCGTACAGGTCTCCGAGGCGGCGGAACGCGTGGGCGCCTCGATGATGGGCGCCAGGGACATGCTCGACGCCGCCGCCACCCGCGCCGCCGAGGCAACCCGGATGATGAGCGATCTGACGCAGGCGACCGCCGAGATCCGCTCGATCGTCGATGCCATCGCCGAGATCGCCCGCCAGACCAATCTGCTCGCCCTCAATGCCACCATCGAGGCCGCCCGCGCCGGCGAGGCCGGCCGCGGCTTCGGCGTCGTGGCGCAGGAGGTGAAGTCGCTCTCGCTCGAAGTCCGCAATGCTGTCGAGGACATCCGCGGCCGGGTCGACCGGTTGAACCAGGCGACGCATGGCTCGGCGTCCTTCGTCAGCGACGCCTTCCGGCTGGTCGGCGACGTCAACCCGGTGATGGCGACGATCGGCGAGGCCTCGCATGAGCAGGCTGCCGCAGCCGCGGAGCTGTCGCGCTCGGCCGAGGTCACGGCGCGCTTCATCGAGACCGTCCAGCATCGCGTCAGCGACATCGACCGGGTCGCGCTCGCCGCGGCCGACGAAAGCGCAGGCGCACGCCGGGCGCTCTCGGAGGGCGCGCGCCAGGCCGACGGGCTTCTCGAGCGCTTCGTCCCGACCTTGCGCCAGACCCTGTTCGCCGATCGCCGGCGGCACGACCGCTTTCCGGCCGAACTTGCCGCGACGCTTTCGGTCGCGGGCGAGAGCCACGCGCTGCAGACCATCGATCTCGGCTTCGGCGGGACGCTTCTTGCCGGGGCGGATGATCTGCGCCTGCCGGTGGGAGCGCGCGGCGAGCTCGTCGTCGAGGGCATGCCGCCGCTGGCCTGCCGGATCAAGGCGAGGAGCGATCTCGGCCTCCACATCGCCTTCGATCACGAGGACAGCCAGGGACAGACGGCGCTCCACCAGCGCTTGGCCGAAGTCGAGGAGGCCTATCGCCCGCTGATCGAGCGAGCCCAGCTGTTCTCGCAACAGGTCGCCCTGCTGTTCGAGGATGCGCTGAGCCAGCGCCGCCTGCGCGAGGAGGACTTGTTCGACACCGACTATGTCGCGCTGCCGGACACCGAGCCGCGGCAGTTCAGCAACCGTGCCCTGCCGGTCCTGCAAGCTATCCTGCCGCCGATCCTGGCGGAGACCTTGCGGAGCGATGCGCGTCTGGTCTTCGCCGTGGCGATCGATCGCAACGGCTACATCCCGGTGCACCACCCGCAGTATTCGCAGCCGCAGCGTCCGGGGGAGGCCGACTGGGACCCGGCCTACAGCCGCGACCGCCGCATCTTCGACGACCGGGCCGGCATCATGGCGGCGCGCTCGACCCGGCCGTTCCTGGTGCAATCCTATCATCGCGATATGGGCGCTGCCGGCACGCAGCTGATGCGCGAGGTCGATGCCCCGCTCAGCATCCATGGCCGCCACTGGGGCGGCGTGCGGATGGCCTATCGGATGTAAGGGGCCGCACCCCGCACGGGGGCGTCAGCGCCGGCTGGCGGTGAGAATGCCGTCGATCAGCCTTTGCGAGGCGAGGGCTTCCTCGCCGGTGACGACCGGGTCGCCGCCGCTCTCGATCGCATCGAGGAAGTTCGCGATCACCGCCCTGTGTGCATCGTGGGGGAAGTCCATGATGTTGGCGCCCGAGCCGGTGCTGCCTTCGGCCTCCACGGTTTCGCTGCGTCCGTCGAGAAAGGCGAGCTCGAGCCGCCCACCGACCAGTGCCGCATGGCCCTTGCGGCCGATGATCTCTATCCGTTCGGGATGGCCCGGGTAGGCGGCGGTGGTGGTGACCAGCGTCGCCGGGGCACCATTGGCGGTTTCGAGCAGCGCGCCGACATAGTCTTCCGTCTCCATCCGGTGCAGCCCGGTGGTGCGGACCTGGGCCGCCACGACACGCGAGACCCCGACCAGCGAGCGGAACAGGTCCAGCGAATGGATCGCCTGCGTCAGCAGCACGCCGCCGCCGTCGCGGGCGAGCGTGCCGCGGCCTGGCTCGTCGTAATAGGATTGCGGCCGCCACCACGGCACCTGCAGCAGCGCTGCCTCGACCTCGCCGAGCTCGCCATCGTCGAGCGCAGCCTTCAGGCGCAGGCTCGCAGGCCGGAAACGGTGCTGCAGCACGACGCCGAAGACCTTGCCGGCCCGCCTTGCCGCCGCCACAAGATCGGCGCCCCGCGCTGCCGTCAGTTCGAGCGGCTTCTCGACCAGCACATGCTTGCCTGCGGCGAGGCAGCGTGCCGAGACTTCGAGATGGCTGGAGGGCGGCGTCAGGACGATGACCGCCTCGACGGTGGGGTCGGCGAGCACCGCCGCGATGTCGGTCGTTCCCGGGAACGGGAATTGCTGGCGGTAGGCGTCGAGACGCTGCTGCGAGCGGCTGACGACATGCCGGACGTCGACCCGCTCGGCGAGATCGATGAGGCTGCGCGAATGGGGCAGGGCGGCCGGCCCGAGGCCGATGACGGCGATGCCGATCTTGCGTGTCACTTGGCCTCGGCTCCCCTGATCGGCAGGCGTACGGCCCGGTCCTGCGCATGCAGGGCGAGGCGGCAGACGGTGAAGACGTGCCTTTGCGTCGCCGCCTTTTCGCTACGGGCTTCAACATCCGCGATGAGGTCGCGGAAATAGGTCAATGGCTCGCCGGATGCGTCGATATGGCGGGTGCCGGTCTTGTCGACCAGGAAGAGGTGGTCGGTGCCCGCCCTGCCGGCGATGTCGACATATTTGCGCAGTTCGATCGTGCCCTCGGTGCCGAGGATGGTGAGCCGCCCGTCGCCCCAGCTCGGCAGGCCGTCGGCGGTGAACCAGTCGACGCGGATATAGCCGCCCGCCCGGTCGCTGCGCAGCAGGATCTCGCCGAAATCCTCGAAATCAGGCAGGTCGGCCGCACCGAAATGGCCGACGCCGGAGGCGACGATCTCGGCATCCTGCGAGCCGGTGAAATGCAGGAACTGGTCGATCTGGTGCGAGGCGATGTCGGTCAGGATGCCGCCGAAATACTGCCTGTCGAAGAACCAGCTCGGCCTGATCGTCCGGTTGAGCCGGTGCGGTCCGAGGCCGACCGTCTGGACGACCCGCCCGATCGCGCCGTCCGCGATCAGCTTGCCGGCGACGATGGTCGAGGGGACGATGAAGCGCTCGGAGAAGCAGACCGAGAAAATCCGGCCAGTCTCGGCGACTGTTTGCTCGACCTCGGCGAGTTGCTCGAAGGAGGTGACGCCGGGCTTGTCGACCATCACGTCCTTGCCGGCCCGCATCGCCCGGACGGCGAGGGCTGCCCGCTCCGAGGGGATGCCGGCGCAGACGATCAGCTCGATCGTGGGATCATCCAGCAGGCGCTCGGCCGGCGCTTCTGCGAGCTGCGGGAAGCGTTCGCGAAAGCCCGCGAGCACCCGCGGGTCGCTGGTCGCAGGGTCGAAGCCGGCGCAATGCGCGCCGGCCTCCAGCAGGCCACCGACCATGTGGTAGATGTGGCGATGGTCGAGGCCGATGGCGGCGAAGCGCATGGTTATTGCGGCGCGTTGTGGCCGACGC
>JAEXUU010000006.1 GCA_023452965.1 Pseudomonadota bacterium
CTGGAGGAGAAGCCGGTGGTCAGCGCGATTGAGGCTGCGAAGCAGCTGCTCGGCGAGAGCGGCCGCCTGGTGATCCGGCCTTCCGGTACCGAGCCGGTGATCCGGGTGAGGGCGGAAGGCGACGACCGCGATCTCGTCATGCGCGCGGTCGATGAAGTCGTCGAGGCGGTGGCGAAGGCCGCAGCCTGAGTACACCGCTCGTTTCGCGGCTCCAGTCGTAGTCGCGGACCCAGACAATACGGCAACTCGCGATAGCGCCGGAGCCTTGCGCAAGGTTCCGGCGCTTTTTGTCTTGCGGCTCGCGGCAGGTGCGGGTCGTCGGCGCCGCCAGGCATGACCAGGGGCGATGTGATCGAGAACTTAAGCTTCCGGTAACTACAGCACCCCCGTTCACGCAAAAGTAGGGTTAGGTTTTAAGGTTAAGTGTCATTTAAGAAATCAATGGCAAGGTCTTCCCATCGGTAACTCGCGCGAGCTGCGTCCCTGCCTGCGCAAAAACGAAGGAACCCTGCCATGGGCAGCCTTAAAACCCTTGCGCTTGCCGGCGTCATGGCTCTGGGCGTTTCCGCCGTCGCCAAAGCTGCCGATTTCCCCGTCGCGGCTCCGCCGCCTCCGCCCCCTGCGCCGGAACTGCGCGGTTCGGTCGGCGGCGGCTGGTATCTGCGCGGCGATATCGGCGTCGGTTCGCAGGGCTATGACGAGCTCGATGTGAAGCTGAACAATGCCCCGGTCATCCAGACGGCGGGCGTCACCTCGTTCAGCACGATCAGCCCCGATCGCAGCTTCGCCGCCTTCGCCGGCGTCGGCATCGGCTACCAGTTCAACAACTGGTTCCGCATGGATCTGACCGGCGAGTATCGCGGCGCATCCTTCACCGGCCGCGACCAGCTCTCTTACAATTTCGGGATCCCGATCAATCAGACCAACAATTACCGCGCGGATGTCGCGACCTTCGTCGGCCTGGTCAACGGCTACATCGATCTCGGCACCTGGAACTGCCTGACGCCTTATCTCGGCGCCGGCATCGGTTTCGCCAATCACAGCGTCAACGGGCTGACCGACAACGGCATCAATCAGGCGGTAGGCTCGCCGTTCGCCAACGTCTCCTATGCCTACGGCGACACGGGCAGCAAGACCAACTTCGCCTGGGCGCTGATGGCCGGCGTCGCCTATGACGTGACCTCCAGCCTGAAGCTCGATATCGGCTACCGCTACCTGAACATGGGCGATGGCCCGACCATCGGGCTCGCCGGCGCCAATGGCCTGCTGGTCAACCCGAGCTCCTCGGTCCGCTTCAAGCAGATTGACAGCCACGACATCCGCATCGGCATGCGCTGGAACTTCAACGATCCGAACTGCTGCGGCCCGAAGGAGCAGCCGGTCTACGCGCCGGCGCCCCACGTCGTCCGCAAGTTCTGATCGGCAAGCACCGATCCAGCCCGATATCTGACCGGAAGACTGCGCGAACCCGGTTCGCGCAGTCTTTTCGTTTACGGGGGAGGCTGGCCGGCACGGCTGCTGCGCTGTGTCAGCGCCGCTGCCCGGGCTGTCCGGCGGCGGGCTCAGGAGGCGAGTCGCTCTCGCAATGCCGCCGCGACGCCCTCTAGTTCCTGAGCCGGCGGCTGGGCCGGCAGCGTGAAGGCCTCGACGCCCTGCTCCAGATAGACCGCCGAGGTGATGTCGTGCCGGTGATGCATCGGCACGAGATGGGCGTGGGCATGGTTCACATGGATGCCGGTATAGAGCATGGCGACCCGCTCGACCGGGTAGAGCGCCTTCATCTCGCGGGCGAGGCGCTGCGACAGCGTCATGATCTTGCCGGCGAGCTCGGGCGGCATGTCCTCGAACCAGGGATAATGCGCGCGCGGGATCACCAGCGTGTGGCCCGGCCGGATCGGATGGATGTCGAGAAAGGCGAGGACATCCTCGTCCTCATGCACGGTGTGGCAGGCGATCTCGCCGTTTGCGATCCGGCAGAACAGGCAATCATTGGGCATCCCGGCCTCCAGCACACCATCCGGCGAGCAGGTCTGCTGGCCGGGGCGAACCCATGATTGACATACTCCCCTAGAGTATTCTAGGCCTAGAGAATGAAATGCCATGCCGCATAGTCCGGAAGAGAAAAAGCGTGCCGTCGCACGCCTGCGCCGGATCAGGGGGCAGGCGGAGGCGCTGGAGCGCGCGGTCGAGGCCGGCACGGATTGCAGCACATTGCTGCAGCAGATCGCGGCGCTGCGCGGTGCGGCCAACGGGCTGATGGCGGAAGTGCTCGAAGGCCATCTGCGCGAGACCTTCGGCCATGCGAGGGGAAGCCCGCCGGGAGGCGAGGGCGCTGCCGGATTCGACGCCGAAGCCGAGATCGACGGCATCATCAGGACATTGCGCACCTATCTGAAATAGGCGCGCCGGGACCAGTTCAAGGAGGACATCAAGATGAAGACACGCGCCGCCGTCGCCTGGGAGGCCGGAAAGCCGCTGACCATCGAAACCATCGAGATTGGCGGCCCGAAGGCCGGTGAGGTGCTGGTCGAGGTGATGGCGACCGGCATCTGCCATACCGACGCCTACACGCTGTCCGGCCTCGATTCCGAGGGCAAGTTTCCGGCGATCCTCGGCCATGAGGGCGCCGCCATCGTGCGCGAGGTCGGCGCGGGCGTCACCACGCTGAAGCCGGGCGACCATGTCATCCCGCTCTACACGCCGGAATGCCGCAGCTGTAAGTCCTGCCTGTCGCGCCGGACTAATCTATGCACCTCGATCCGTGCGACGCAGGGCCAGGGCCTGATGCCCGACGGCACCTCGCGCTTCTCCTGCGATGGCGGCGAGGTCTTCCACTATATGGGCTGCTCGACCTTCGCGAACTTCACCGTTCTGCCCGAGATCGCGCTGGCCAAGGTCCGCGAGGACGCGCCCTTCGACAAGATCTGCTATATCGGCTGCGGCGTGACGACCGGCATCGGCGCGGTGATCTACACCGCCAAGGTCTGGCCCGGCGCCAATGTCGTGGTGTTCGGCCTCGGCGGCATCGGTCTCAACGTGATCCAGGGCGCCCGCATGGTCGGCGCCGACAAGATCATCGGCGTCGACATCAATCCCGCCAAGCGCGCCATGGCCGAGAAGTTCGGCATGACCGACTTCGTCAATCCGCGCGAGATCGGCACCGACAAGGTGGTGCAGGCGATCGTCGATCTGACCGGCGGCGGCGCCGACTTCTCCTTCGACGCGACCGGCAACACCGACGTGATGCGCCAGGCGCTCGAGTGCTGCCACCGCGGCTGGGGCGAGTCGATCATCATCGGCGTCGCCGAGGCCGGCAAGGAGATCGCCACCCGGCCGTTCCAGCTGGTCACCGGCCGGGTCTGGAAGGGCACCGCCTTCGGCGGCGCGCGCGGGCGCACCGACGTGCCGAAGATCGTCGACTGGTACATGGAGGGCAAGATCAACATCGACGATCTGATCACCCACAAGCTGAGCCTGGACGAGATCAACCACGGCTTCGACCTGATGCATGAGGGCAAGTCGATCCGCTCGGTGGTGGTCTACTGAGCGGCCGTCTTTTGGCCCCATCCATCCCGCACTGAACCTCGGCGCATTCCCGGCACGCTTCGGGCGGCGCCGATCCGGCATCCATTGCGGGCTTCGCCCCGGCCATGGATGCCGGTGCCATTCTGCGCGCCGGCCGGGACGACGATCGAACACCCGTCGGGCGCCGCAGCGAAAGGGAACGTCAGATGGAACTCGTCTCCTCCTCGAAAGCCTTCGGCGGCCAGCAGCGCGTCTATCGCCATGACAGCTCGGCCTGTGCCTGCCCGATGAATTTCGCGGTCTTCCTGCCGCCGCAGGCGGAGGCGGGGCTGGTTCCCGTGCTCTGGTATCTCTCCGGGCTGACCTGCACGCACCAGAACGCGATGGACAAGGGCGAGTATCGGGCCGCGGCTGCCGCCAACGGAGTCGCCATCATCTGCCC
>JAEXUU010000032.1 GCA_023452965.1 Pseudomonadota bacterium
GCTCACGCCCGGCCCTCACATTCCTCCGGCAGGACAAGGCGGGACAAGAGGGCATGAACGGCGCGGAAAGCCTGGTCAGGACGCTGATCGCCAGCGGGATCGATACGTGTTTCGCCAATCCGGGCACGTCTGAAATGCACTTCGTCGCGGCGCTCGACCGCGTCCCCGGCATGCGCTGCGTGCTCGGGCTGTTCGAGGGCGTCGTCTCCGGCGCGGCCGACGGCTATGCCCGGATGGCCGACAAGCCGGCCGCCACCCTGCTGCATCTCGGGCCCGGCCTCGGCAATGCGCTCGCCAATCTCCACAACGCCCGCAAGGCCAATACCCCGATCGTCAACATCGTCGGCGATCATGCCACGCACCACGCCGTCTACGACGCGCCCCTGACCTCCGATGTCGAAGGCGTGGCCCGGCCGATGTCAGACTGGGTCAGGACCTCGAAGGATGCCCGCGCGGTCGCACGCGACGGCGCCGAAGCGGTAGCCGCGGCGCTTTCGGGCGCCGGCCGGGTCGCGACCTTGATCCTGCCGGCCGACACCGCCTGGAACGATGCCGACGGCCCGGCGCCGCGCCTGCCCTTGCCGGCACGGCCGAAAGTCTCGGACGAGGCGCTGAAGGACGCCGCCGCCGCTCTGCGATCCGGCGAGCCGACTTTGCTGCTGGTCGGCGGCCGCGCCTTGCGCGCCCGCCCGCTGGAGCTCGCCAGCCGGATCGCGCAAACCCATGATGCGCGCCTGATGGCGCCGACCTCCAATGCCCGCATCGCACGCGGCGCCGGGCGCGTCGTGCTCGAGCGGGTCTTCTACCCGGTCGCGGACTCGCTCGCGCAACTCAGCGAAGTGCGCCGCGTCGTCCTGGTCGGCGCGCAGGAGCCGGTGGCCTTCTTCGCCTATCCCGGCAAGCCGAGCCTCGTGCTGCCGCCCGAATGCGCCATCCACCGCCTCGCCGCGCCGGAGGACGATCTCGAAGACGCGCTCGAACGCCTCGCCGACCTGATCGGTGCCGGCGCACCGCCGGTCCTGCAGGCGCTGGCCCGCCCGGACCTTCCCTCGGGGGCGCTCACCGCCGAGGCCGCCGCCGCCGTGGTCGGCGCATTGATGCCGGAGGACGCGATCCTCGTCGACGAGAGCATCAATGCCGCGGGCTTCTGCTACCGGCACACGGCCGGCGCACCCGCGCATGACTGGCTGCAGCTGACCGGCGGCTCGATCGGCATCGGCCTGCCGCTGGCGACCGGCGCTGCCGTGGCCTGCCCGGAGCGACGCACCGTGGCGCTGCAGGCCGATGGCAGCGGCATGTACACCTTGCAGGCGCTGTGGACGCAGGCACGCGAGAATCTCAATGTCACCAACATCATCTTCGCGAACCGGGCCTATCAGAGCCTCGAGACCGAGCTGTTCAATGTCGGCGCGCTGAACCCCGGACGGACGGCGCTCGACATGCTCGACCTGCGCCGCCCCGATCTCGACTGGGTCAAGCTCGCCGGCGGCATGGGCGTGGAAGCCGCCCACGCGGACAGCGTCGAGCGCCTGATCGAACTCGTCGGGACGAGCTTCCGCCAGCCGGGGCCGTTCCTGATCGAAGTCCCCTGCTGAGAAACGTCATGACGAAGCGCGCGAACAATCTGAGCATCGATGCAAAGCGTCTCTGGAGCGATCTCATGGAGACCGCCCGGATCGGCGGAACCGCCAAGGGCGGCATCCGGCGCCTGACGCTGGGCGAGGAAGATCGCCGCGTCCGGGACTGGTTCCGGGCCGAATGCGAGAGCCTCGGCTGCAGCGTGCATGTCGACGAGGTCGGCAACATGTTCGCGATCAGGCCAGGCCGGAACAACGCGCTGCCACCAATCGCCATGGGCAGCCATCTCGACACGCAGCCGACCGGTGGCAAGTTCGACGGCGTGCTCGGCGTGCTTGCCGGGCTCGAATGCCTGCGCACCCTGCACGCCGCCGACTATGAGACCCATGCGCCGGTCATGCTGGTCAACTGGACGAACGAGGAGGGCTCGCGCTTCGCGCCCGCCATGCTCGGCTCTGGCGTCCATGCCGGCGTGTTCGACCGGACCTATGCCGATACACGCAAGGATGGTGAGGGCGTGAGCTTCGCCGAGGCGATCGAGGCGATCTCCTATCGTGGCGAGGTCGCGATCGGCTCGACGCCGATCGGCGCCATGTTCGAGCTCCATATCGAGCAGGGGCCGATCCTCGAGGCCGAGGACGATACGATCGGTATCGTCACCGGCGTCCAGGGCATGCGCTGGTACGATGTCGAGATCACCGGCCGCGAGTCGCATGCCGGCTCGACGCCGATGGCGATGCGCAGGGACGCCCTCCCCGCCGCGGCCGCGCTGGTGCTGGCCGTGCAGGCTGCCGCACGCGCCTGGCCCGGGGCCGTCGCCACCGTCGGAACGATCGCGGTCCATCCCGGCTCCCGCAACGTCATTCCCGGCGCAGCCTCGCTCTCGGTCGACCTGCGCCATCCCGATGCCGGCGCGCTCGACGGGACCGAGGCTGCCATCGAGCAGGCTCTGGCGGCAATCTGCGCCGAACACGGCGTCACCGGCACGCTGACGCGGATCTGGGACTCGCCGCCCGTGCCCTTCGATCCCGGCTGCATCGCTTCGGTGCGCGATGCCGCCGGCAGCCTCGGCTACCGCATGCGCGACATCGTCTCCGGCGCCGGCCACGATGCCGCCTATATCGCCCGCATCGCGCCGACGGCGATGATCTTCGTGCCCTGTGCCGGGGGCCTCAGCCACAACGAGGCGGAGGACGCCTCCTTCGAGGATTGCGGCGCCGGAGCGCAGGTGCTGCTCCAGGCCGTGCTCGACTACGACCGCCGGCTCGCCGAGACGAAACCGGGAGCGACCCCGTGAAATCCTGGCGCGGGCTCGATATCGGCGGCCGTCGGGCTCCGGCCGCCGACGCCGCGGCCAACTTCGGCCACAGCTGCGAGAACGCGGCGGCATGAGCCTGCCCCAGGAAGCGCTGGCGGCGCTCAGGACCGCCCTCGGCGATGAGCAGATCCGCGTCGGGGACGCCGTGCCCGCGCGCAACCGCGCCGACAGCGCCGGGTTACCACCTTGCGCCCCGGCGGCGCTGCTGCTGCCACGCAGCACCGCCGAGGTCTCGGCGGCGCTGGCGATCTGCCATCGCTTCTCGCTGGCGGTTGTCGTCCAGGGCGGCCTAACCGGGCTCGCAGGCGGCGCGCATCCGGTCGAAGGCGAGATCGCGCTCTCGCTCGAACGCATGAACGGCATCGAGGAGCTTGATCCCGTCGGCCGGACGATGACCGCCCGCGCCGGCACGCCGCTCGAGGCGATCCAACAACGGGCGGCCGAGGCCGGGCTCCTCTACGGCGTCGATCTCGGCGCGCGCGGCAGCTGCACCATCGGGGGCAATGTCGCGACCAATGCCGGGGGCGTGCAGGTCCTGCGTTATGGCATGACCCGCCGCAACGTGCTCGGCCTCGAAGCGGTGCTGCCGGACGGCCGCATCGTCAGCTCGCTCGTCAAGGTCATCAAGAACAATGCCGGCTACGACTGGACCCAGCTCCTGATCGGCAGCGAGGGCACGCTCGGCGTCGTCACGCGCGTCCTGTTGGCGCTCCAGCCCGCCGTGCCGAGCCACCACACCGCGCTCTGCTCCGTCGCGGGCGTCGCTGAAGCCTTACAGGTGCTCGACCGGTTGGAGGCGAAGCTGCCGGGCGGCCTCCTCGCCTTCGAGGCGATGTGGCGCGACTATCTCGCCGCCACGGCAGCCCATGCCGCACTGCCGCCGCCCTTCACATCGGGCCCAGCGCTCACCCTGCTGGTCGAGGCGGCGCTTCCCGCCGGCGAAGCCTATGCGGACCTGTTCCTGGAGGCGCTCAGCGCGCTCGTCGAGGAAGGGCTGCTTGAAGACGTGCTCGTCGCGCAATCTAGTCGGGAACGGGCGCGCTTCTGGACCTATCGCGAGGCGAGTTCGGAGTTCTACCGGCACCTGCCGACCGGCCTGCATTTCGACATCAGCGTGCCGCTTGCGGCGATGGCGCAGGGTGTCGATCTCCTGCACGCCCGGATCGCGCAAGCCAGGCCCGACGCAACACTGATCCTGTTCGGGCACCTCGCCGACAGCAATCTGCATCTCTCGATCCATCCGCCCGAAGGCACGGGCTTCGACGGGCTTGCCGAGTTGGTGTACCGCACCGTCCGGGACGTCGAGGGCAGTATCTCGGCCGAACACGGCGTCGGCGTGCTGAAGCGCCCCTATCTCGGCTATAGCCGCTCCGATTCCGAGCTCGCCTTGATGCGAACCCTCAAGGACGCGCTCGACCCGGCGAGGATACTGAACCGCGGCCGCATCCTGGCATGATGTCCCGCCTTGCGGTTTCTGGCGACCGATCGCAGTTTCAGGTCAATTCCCTGTCCTGCAGGGGCTCCGGCCAGAACGGAACCTGATCGCGCCGCGGCTGCCAGATTCCCTGTTCGGCGAGACCGCGGACATGAGCGGCGATCTCGGCAAGGGTAGCGAACCACACGCCGCCCTTCTCCTGCATGTATTCGATCAGCTCGGCGAAGGCGTCCGCGCGGGACGGCCGCCCCGAGACGAAGGGGTGCCAGACGGCGTTCCACAGGCCGCCATGGCGCCAGGCCGCGTCGAATTCGGCCCGGAAGACCTCCATCGCCCGCGCCGGCGAGGCGATCGGCAGCATGTAGCCGAACTCCTTGACGCAGACATATTGCGTCCAATCGTCGAGCGACATGTCGGTCGGCAGCTCGACGAGATCTCCGCGTGCATTGCCGATCAGATAGGGCTGGTCGTCGCCCAGCAGCGAGCTGTCGTAGCTGAAGCCGCTATCCTGCAGCAGCTCCAGCGTATGCCGGGAAAAGGCGTAGGCCGGGGCACGATAACCGGCAGGCCTTTGCCCGCTCAGCCGCGCCAACGCCTCGATCCCGCGCCCGAGGCTCTCCGCCTCCTCGTCTCGGCTCTGCGTATTCGGTCGCTTGTGGAGGTAGCCGTGATGGCCGAGCTCGTGCCCGGCCGCGAGGATCTGTTCGACGGTCGCCGGATAGGCTTCGACGCACCATCCCGGGATAAAGAAGGTCTGCCGCAGCCCGAAGCGGCGGAAGATTTCCAGAAGCCGCGGCACGGCTACCTGCGGCTCGTAGCGCAGCATCGAGGCCAGTGCGACACGGTCCGGCGCCTGCTCGCGGAAGTTGATGTGAAGCAGCGCCTCCGCGTCCATGTCGAAGGTATAGGCGACGGCGCAACGCGCATTGTTCGGCCAGGGGATCGGATTGCTGATCATCGACGCTGGCCCCGGGTGCAATTCACGGTCTATCGCGCACTGCTGCTGCGACTGCGACTGTAGGAAAATTTGCGAGCGAACAGCTCAATGCCGTGCCGGAAAGGTCGAGCCGGATGCCGCGCGACGTTCTCCCGCCATGCCCGGCTCATTCATGATGCGTAATGGCATGCACGGCATCTCCTGGCGACCCGAGCAGGCTGGACATCCGAGATCATGCCCGCCCCCGGACCGTCGCGTTGGTCGTTTGAATGCACGGGCTTGTCAAGCTTGGCAGGCTTGCTCGGCCGGCGATCCCACAGCGTCGCCAACCAGGCTGGTCAGTGC
>JAEXUU010000134.1 GCA_023452965.1 Pseudomonadota bacterium
ACCGAGGACCAGGCGTTCATGATCGAGGCCGGCATGCTGCCGAAGGCCAAGGCGATCGACCTCAAGGCGACGCTGATCGCCCCCTCCGCCTTCACCCTGCGCTGATCACATCGGGGCGTTCGCCACCCGGCGGACGCCCGCCCCTCCCGCCGGCGGCCGAAACCATGAAGCTCTCGCTCCTCGATCCTCTCGTCGTGCCCAAGGGCCAGACCTCCGGCGGCGCATTGCGCACCGCGATCGCCATGGCCAAGGAGGTCGAGCGCCTCGGCTTCGTCCGCTACTGGATCGTCGAGCATCACGACGTCGCCTTCGAGGCCAACCCGGCCCCCGAAGTCTTCGCCGCCGCGCTGGCCGGTGCGACCTCGACGATCCGCATCGGCGTCGGCGGCGTGCTGCTCAACCATTACAGCCCCTACAAGGTCGCCGAGGCGCTGCGGACGCTCGGCGCGCTCTTCCCCGGGCGCATCGATGTCGGCATCGGCCGCGCCACCGCCGGCCCCCTCGCCGACCGCGCGCTGAAGCGGCTGCGCGACGCCGAGATCCCGGACGACCATGCGGCGAATGTCGAGGAGCTGATCGGCTGGCTCGGCAACGACCTGCCGGAAACCTCGCCCTTCCATACGATCGGCATCATGCGCGACGAGCCTGCCGGCCCCCTGCCCTGGATCCTCGCGGTCAGCGAAGGCAGTGCGCGCCGCGCGGCCGAGCTCGGTCTCGGCCTCGCCTGCAGCGCCTTCCACCAGCCCGAGCAGGCGCCGCACTCCTATGCCGCCTATCAGTCGGCCTTCCGGCCCTCGCGCCATGCCGCAGGTATCGCCGTGCCGCAGGCCTTCATCGCGGTGCGCGCCATCATTGGGGAAACGCAGGAGGAGGCCGAGCGCCTCGCCATGCCGGTCCGCGCCGTCTTCCGCCAGCGCCGCAAGCCCGAGCGGATCATGCTCGAGCGCCTGCCCGAGCTCGACGAGGCGATCGCGATCATGGACGGGATGGTGCCGGCCGACGAGGTCGACTGGCCGAACTTCATCGTCGGCACGCCGGAGCGCGTTGCCGGCAGGCTGCGCCGCATGGCGGCACTCACCGGCGCCGACGAGTTCATGATCCAGGATTTCCTCGACGATCCCGCGCTCAGGCTGCGGAACTACGAGCTGCTGCTGCGCGCGTTGAATTGAGCGCCCGAGAAGTCTTCAGCTCCAGCGCCTGAACACCACGCTGGCGTTGACGCCGCCGAAGCCAAAACCGTTCGAGATGGCGTGCTCCATTGCGAGTGGCCGGGCCACCTTCGCCACCAGGTCGAGCCCGGCCGCTTCCTCGTCCGGGTTCTCGAGATTGAGTGTCGGCGGCGCGATCTGATCACGCAGCGAGAGGATCGTGAAGACCGCCTCCAGCCCGCCGGCCGCGCCGAGCAGATGGCCGGTCGCAGACTTCGTCGCGCTGATCGCGATGCCGCCCTCTTCGCCGAACACGGCCTTCACCGCTGCGAGTTCGCCGCGATCGCCGACCGGCGTCGAGGTCGAATGGGCGTTGAGATGGCCGACATCGCCGGGCTTCAACCCGGCCTGCTTCAGCGCCGTCTCCATCGCCCGGCGCGCACCCGAGCCATCCTCGGGACCGGAGGTGATGTGATAGGCGTCGGCGCTGGTGCCGTAGCCGGTCAGCTCGGCGAGGATCGTCGCGCCGCGCGCCTGCGCATGCTCCAATGCCTCGATCACCAGAATCCCGGCCCCCTCGCCCATGACGAAGCCGTCGCGGTCGCGGTCGAACGGGCGCGAGGCCTTCTCCGGCTCGTCGTTGAAGCCGGTCGACAGCGCCCTCGCTGCCGCGAAGCCGCCGAGCGCGACGAGATCGACACAAGCCTCGCTGCCGCCGCAGAGCGCGATATCGGCCTCGCCGGCGCGGATCATGCGCGCGGCATCGCCGATCGCCTGCACACCGGCGGCGCAGGCCGTGACCGGCGCGCCGATCGGCCCCTTGAAGCCATGGTCGATCGAGACATGGCCGGCGGCGAGATTGACCAGGAAGGACGGCACGGTGAAGGGCGAGAGCCGGCGCACGCCGCGCTGGTCGGTGGTCCGCACCGCCTCGGCGATCGCCGGGAAGCCGCCAATGCCCGAGGCGATCACGGTCGCGGTGCGCTCGCGCTCGGTCTCGCTCAGCGGCTGCCATTTGGCCTGGGCCAGCGCCTCCTTGGCGGCGACCAGCGCGAACTGGATGAACCGGTCCATCTTGCGCTGGTCCTTCGGCGCGATCGCCACATCCGGATCGAAGCCGCCCTCATTGTCCTCTGCCTTGCCGGGCACGATGCCGGCGATCTTGGCCGGCAAGGTCTCGGCGATCGCGTCGGGCAGGCGGCGAAGGCCCGAGCGGCCGGCAAGCAGGCGCTGCCAGGCGAGTTCGGTGCCGCAGCCCAAGGGCGAAACGACGCCCAGTCCGGTGACGACCATACGGCGCATGGCAGGCTCCTGGTTCATCTGGCTTGGGTGGCGGCCTGGCGCGCAGCGAGGCGCTCGCGCAGGTCGTTGCTGGCGCGCGGCCCGGCGATGACGGTGGCGCTTTCCGCAGTGACCGGTCGCAGGGTCGTGGCATCGACGACGATCGGCGCGATCGGGCGGCCGGTCCCGCGCTCGGCGAGCAGCAGCGAGGCGCCTTCAGGCGCGAGATGCCGGTTGGCGTAGCCGATCAGCGCGGCGACGACGGGGAAGAAGTCCCGCCCCTTCTCGGTCAGGACATATTCGTAGCGTTTCGGCCGTTCGCTGTAGAGCCGCCGCTCGAACAGCCCGCTCTCGGTGAGATGCTTCAGCCGGCGCGTCAGCATGTTCGGCGCGATGCCGAGGCTGCGCTCGAATTCGTCGAAGCGGGTCAGCCCCTGCAGAGCGTCGCGCAGGATCAGGATGCTCCACCACTCGCCGACGGTCTCGACCGCGCGGGCGCAGGGGCATTCGGCGAGCGGAGCGAGCCCTGGCTGCATGACCAATGCCCGCTACCTCAGTTACTATCCTTTTGCAAGTTACTATTTTCCGGGAGAGCCGCCCCCCGTCAGTCCAGCGTGCTCCGGAACCGCATCAAGGCAATCCCCGCATAGAGC
>JAEXUU010000163.1 GCA_023452965.1 Pseudomonadota bacterium
GTCTATGGCAGCGTCGTGATGGCGACCGCGATCCTGCTGGAAAGCGCCCTCGCCTTCCTCGACCTCTCCGACCCGAACATCGCCTCCTGGGGCAATCTGATCGGCCAGGGCCGCAAGGTGCTGCGCAGCGAATGGTATGTCTCGGCCATCCCCGGCGTCGCCATCCTCCTGACCATCCTCTCGGTCTCGCTGGTCGGCCAGGGGCTGAACGACGCGCTCAATCCGAGGCTTCGCAACCGATGAGCGCCGCCCAGATGATTGCTTCCGCGCCGGCGCCGCTCGTCCGGATCGAGGACCTGACCATCGCCCTGCCCAAGGGGGCCGACCGGCCCCATGCGGTCGAGAACCTGTCGCTGACCCTGAACGCCGGCGAGATCGTCTGCGTCGTCGGCGAAAGCGGCTCGGGCAAGTCGATGACCGCATCGGCCCTGATGGGGCTGCTCCCGCCCATGCTGCCGATCCGCGGCGGCAGGATCATGCTCGGCGAGCGCGACATCGTCCGCCTGTCCGAGGACGAGATGCGGGCGATCCGCGGCCCCGAGATCGGCATGATCTTCCAGGAGCCGATGACGGCGCTGAACCCGCTGCGCACCGCCGGCGACCAGATCGCCGAGATGTTCCGCGCCCATACCGATCTGCCCAAGAAGGAAATCGAGGCGCGCGCTCTCAAGCTCCTCGACGAGGTCGGCATTCCCGATCCGGCGTCCGCTTATCGCGCCTATCCGCACGAGCTCTCCGGTGGTCAGCGCCAGCGCGTGATGATCGCGATGGCGCTGGCGCTCGAGCCGAACATCCTGATCGCCGACGAGCCGACGACGGCGCTCGACGTCACGATCCAGGCGCAGATCCTCAAGCTGATCCGCGACATCCAGCGCCGCACCGGCATGTCGGTGCTGTTCATCACCCATGATTTCGGCGTGGTCGCCGAGATCGCCGACCGGGTGATGGTGATGCAGCACGGCAAGGTGGTCGAGAGCGGCAGCGCCGAGGCCGTGCTGGAGAACCCGCAGCACCCCTATACCAAGGCACTGATCGCGGCCGTGCCGAGCCTGACGCCCCCGCCGCCGCGCACGCTGCCGCAGAACAGCATCGCGACGATCCGCGAGCTATCCAAGACCTATCGCAGCGGCGGTGGCTGGTTCGGCCGCAAGGAGCGCGTCACCTATGCGGTGAAGTCGGCGAGCATCGAGCTGCCCAGCCAGGCCACCCTCGGCATCGTCGGCGAGTCCGGCTCCGGCAAGTCGACGCTGGCGCGCTGCATCGTGCGCCTGCTCGACCCGGACCAGGGCGCGATCGAACTCGACGGCGTCGATTTCGGCAAGCTCGAAGGCGAGAGCCTGCGGCGCCATCGCCATCTCGTCCAGATGGTCTTCCAAGACCCTTACGCCTCGCTCAACCCGCGCCGAACCGTCGGAGACCTCGTCACTCAGGGCCTGATCGCGCGCGGCACCAAGCACGGCGCGGCGATGGCGCGCGCCAAGGAGCTCTTCGCCCTTGTCGGCCTCGATCCGAGCGCGACCGACCGGCTGCCACACGAATTCTCCGGCGGCCAGCGCCAGCGCATCGGCCTCGCACGGGCACTGGCGCTGGAGCCCAAGGTGCTGGTCGCGGACGAAGCCGTGTCGGCGCTCGACGTCTCCGTGCAGGCGCAGGTGCTCAAGCTTCTGGTCGAGCTGCGCGACAAACTCTCGCTTTCGATGATCTTCATCACCCACGATCTGCGCGTCGCGGCGCAGATCTGCGACCGGATCGCGATCATGCAGCGCGGCGAGGTCGTCGAGCAGGGCGTGACGGCGGAGATCTTCGCCGCGCCCCAGCACCCCTACACCCAAAGGCTGCTCTCGGCCGTGCCGGGACGAGCCAACTGACGGAGTCTTGCGCCATGAGCGAAGTCCACGAACCCGGCGAGACCTTCGTCGTTCAGCCCGGCACGGCCACCAGCTTCTGGCAGCCGGTGCCGGCCAACGGCCATATCGAGGTCGCGCTCGACCCGTCCAAGGTCAAGATGGACAACCCGCTGGCCTTCGGCACCCAGACCGTGCCGCCCGGCGGCTATGTGCGCGAGCACAGCCATGACCGCCATGAAGAGGTCATCTACTTCATCAAGGGCAAGGGCCGCGCCGTGCTCGACGGCAAGGACGTCCCGGCCGTGCCCGGCACGGCGATCTTCGTCGGTAAGAGCCGCCGCCACATGTTCATCAACGACGGCACCGAGGACCTGCACTGGGTCTGGCTGATCGTGCCGAACGGTCTCGAGGACTTCTTCCGCCTGATCGGTCGCCCGCGCACTGCCGGCGAGCCCGCGCCGGAGAATTTCCCGCGGCCCGAGAACGTGCTTGAGATCGAACGCCAGACGGTCTTCGCGGCCCAGCCCGCCGACCAGCGCAAGCCCTGACGGAGGCTGGAATGGCGAGCGAGCGGCGCCTCGCGCTGATCGGCTTCGGCACGATCGCGCGCGACATTCACGCCCGCCTCAGCGGCGATGGCTTTGCCTTCGCCTGCCTGCTGCGGCCGGGCTCGCCGAGCCGGGCGAGCCTGCCTGCCGGCGTCGCCGCGCTCGATAGCCTTGGCGACCTGCTGGCCTGGCGCCCCGACCTCGTCGTCGAGGCCGCGGGCCATGCGGCCGTCGCCGAGACCTTGCCGCAAGTGCTCGCCGCCGGCATCCCGGCGCTGCCGGCCTCGACCGGTGCGCTCGCCGACGATGCCCTGCTCTTGCGCCTCGCCGAGGCTGCGCAAACCGGAAACGCCCGGCTGATCGTTCCCTCCGGCGCGGTCGGCGGCCTCGACTATCTCGCGGCGCTGCGCGAGACGCAGGATGCGAAAGTCCGCTACACCTCGCGCAAGCCACCGGCTGCCTGGGGGCCGGAGCTCTCCGCGGCCGGCCTTGCCGAGAAAGCCGCTCAGGCCGAGATCGTGCTCTACGAAGGCTCCGCGCGCGAAGCCGCCAGGCGCTACCCGAAGAACCTCAATGTCGGGCTGACCATTGCGCTCGCCGTCGGGCATGACCGCCTCTCGGTCAGGATCGTTTCCGACCCGGCCGCGGCCGGCAATACGCACGAGATCGAGGCGACGAGCGCGCTCGGCACCGCGCGGCTGAGCTTCGTCAACCTGCCCTCGCCAACCAATCCGAAGACCTCGGCCCTGACGGCGGCGAGCCTGACCGCCGCGATCCGCCGCCAGTTCGACCGCATCGCGGTCTAGCCGGCAGGCCGGTGGAGAACGCCAGATGACCACCCCTGTCTTGCCGCCGCTCGCCGACCTCGTCCCGCCGCGGCTGCGGCCCGGTCATGAACTGCTGACCGAGGGCGCCGTGATGGCGCGCGAATGGCAGGTCGGCCGAAATCTCTTCCTCGATACGGCGCAGGTCGCCTGCGAGGCTGATTACAAGCGCAGGACGGCCGCCGAAGGCCGGATCATGCAGCACGCCCATATCGGCTTTCGCAGCGTCGAACGCACGCTCGAGGCGATCCGCAGCGTGCATGAGAGCTGTGCCGGGCGCGGCGTCACCGTCGATCGCTTCGGCATCACCCTCGACTGGTCGATGGGCTATCCCATCGCCGAGCGCGACAAGCGTCCGCGCGGTACCGGCATCGTGTTGACCGGGCCGGAGGATTTTGCCCGCATCACCGGCGTCGTCCCGGCCGCGGCGCATTTCGGCGATTTCATGCTCGGCCTTCCGGGCGCCGTCGAGAACACCCGTGCGGCACTCGCGGCAGGCGTCACCACGGTCGGCAATCTCGGCCAGTACTTCACCTTCCGCCTGCCAGACTGGGACGACGACGTCGCGACGACCGAGGCCACGGTGACGGCGCTCGGACTGATCGCGGCCCAGCCGGTCGAGGTTCTCGTCCATTCCAATCTCGACGACGGCTTCGCCGGCCTCTTCTCCGACATGAGCTCGGCGCTCGGCATGGTTCTGGTCGAGAAATACATCGTCGAGGAGCTGATCGGCGCCCGCGCCTCGCATTGCTACGGGCACCATTTCACCGCGCCGCTGGTGCGGCTCGCCTTCCATCACGCGCTGATGCAGGTGACCGACACGCCCGGCAGCATGATCTTCGGCAACACGGTCAGCTACAAGTCGACCCCGGCCGGCAATTTCGCCAGCCTCGCCAGCTATCTCCAGGCCGATATCTGGTCGCTGCGCCGGCAGCACAGCGGCCACGCCATCAACCCGGTGCCGGTCACCGAGAACGAGCGCATTCCCGACACCGACGAGATCATCGACGCCCAGACCTTCGCCGGAAAGCTGGTCGAGCATGCCTCCGCCAGCCTCGGCCTGATCGATCTAGGCCCCGTCGATGCGATGGCGGGAAAGCTCGTCGCCGGCGCGCACCAGTTCCGCGACCGCGTCCTTGCCGGCCTGGCGCAGATCGGCGTCGACATCCGCGATCCCGCCGCCACCATGCTGGCGCTGCGCCGCATCGGCCCGCGACGGCTGGAAGCGCTCTACGGCGTCGGGACGCAGGACCGCGCCGCCTGGGGCGGACGCCGCGCCCTCGTCGAGGCCGAATGGGTCGAGGAGCTCCGCCATGAGACCGAAGCCTGGCTCGACAAGGTCGCAGCGCCGGTCCGCAGCGGCATCGGCCAGGCGGGGCTCAAGGTCTGCGTCGCCAGCAGCGACGTGCATGAGCATGGCAAGAGCCTGATCGAGCATCTGCTGACCCAGCTCAAGGCCGAGCCGGTCGATGGCGGCACCTCGGCCGATCCCGACGACCTCGTCGCCATCGCCCTGGCGAATGGCTGCGACGTGATCGCGATCAGCACCTATAACGGCATCGCCCTGCGCTTCGCGACCGAGGTTCTGGCGGCGCTCGAACGCGCCGGCACGAAGCTGCCGATCTGCATCGGCGGCCGCCTCAACCAGATCCCCGAGGATTCCAACTCCGGCCTGCCGGTCGATGTCACCGACGATCTCGCCCGGCTCGGAGCAATCCCCTGTCCGACGCCTGAACGGCTGGTCGCCGAGCTCGCAGCATTGTCGGCCGCGCGCCCGCAACCTTAGGGCCGACGGACCAGCGCCGACCCAAGCGGAGGACCGGGCTTGCCGGCGCAATCTCAGGCGGCCGACGCCCTCGCCTCCTGCTTCTCCCATTCCTCGCCCCAGATCATCACGGCATGGCCGGGCGATACCTCGCGGTACTGCCGGACCGGCGGGACATAGTCGGGTGCGCGGACCGGGCTCCTGATCTCGTCGTTCGAAACCGGGCGCTTCTCGTGGCGGCGGGCGGGATCGGCGACCGGCACGGCGGCGAGCAGGCGCCTGGTATAGGGGTGCTGGGGATTGCCGAAGATCGCCTCGCGCGGGCCGATTTCGACGATCTCGCCGAGATACATCACGGCGACGCGATGGCTGACGCGCTCGACTACCGCCATGTCGTGCGAGATGAAGAGGTAGGCGAGCTTCATCCGCTCCTGCAGCTCGAGCATCAGGTTGATCACCTGCGCCTTCACCGAGACGTCGAGCGCAGAGACGGCCTCGTCGGCGACGACGAGCCGCGGCTCGACCGCAAGCGCCCGGGCGATCGCGATGCGCTGGCGCTGGCCGCCGGAGAATTCGTGCGGGAAGCGGCTCGCCATGTCGGGCTGGAGGCCGACGCGCTGGAGCAGATCGGCGACCTTGTCCTGCGCCTCCCGGCGATTGGCGAGCTTGTTGATCAGCAACGGCTCGGCGACCGCGGTGCCGACCGTCATGCGCGGGTTGAGGCTCGCGAACGGGTCCTGGAAGATCATCTGCATGCGGACCCGGCGCTCGCGCAGCGTCTTCTGGTCGAGCTTCAGCACGTCCTCGCCATCGAGCAGGACCGAGCCGGAGAGCGGCTCGATCAGGCGCATCACCGAGCGCCCGGTCGTCGACTTGCCGCAGCCGGATTCGCCGACCAGCGCCAGCGTCTCGCCCGAAAGCAGGCTGAAGGAGACGTTCTCGACCGCATGGACCCGGCCGGAAACACTGCCGAGCAGCCCGGAGCGGATCTCGAAGCGCGTGGTCAGATTGGCGACTTCGAGCACCGGCCGCTCGCTCGCGGCGACGGTATCGGCCGTCTCGGCCGGCACGTCCGAGAGACCGGTCTTGCGATCGACCACCGGGAAACGCATCGGCCGGCGGCGCCCTTCCATCGAGCCCAGCCGCGGCACCGCCGAGAGCAGCGCCTTGGTGTAGGGCTTTTGCGGATTGGCGAAGATGTCCTCGGTCCGGCCGGTCTCGACCTGCTCGCCATTGTACATCACGACCGTGCGGTCGGCGATTTCCGCGACCACGCCCATGTCGTGGGTGATGAAGAGGACGGACATGCCCTCCTCTTCCTGCAGCAGCTTGATCAGCTCGAGGATCTGCGCCTGGATCGTCACGTCGAGCGCCGTGGTCGGCTCGTCGGCGATCAGGAGCTTCGGCTTGCAGGCCAGCGCCATCGCGATCATCACGCGCTGGCGCATGCCGCCGGAGAAGCGGTGCGGATAGTCGTGGAAGCGCGCCTTCGCCGCCGGGATCCGCACCTTCTCCAGGAGCCTGACCACCTCGGCCTCGGCCGCCGAACGCGACAGGCCGCGATGCAGCATCAGCGCCTCGGCGATCTGGAAGCCGATGGTGAGCACCGGGTTCAGGCTCGTCATCGGCTCCTGAAAGATCATCGCGATGTCGTTGCCACGCACCTCGCGCATCCGCGCCTCCGGCAGCGTCAGAAGCTCCTTGCCCGAGAGCTTCACGCTGCCTTCGATCTTGCTCGAGCCGGGCGGGGTCAGCCGCATGATCGAGTGCGCGCTCACGCTCTTGCCCGAACCGGACTCGCCGACGAGTGCCACGGTCTCCTTCGGCGCGATGTCGAAGGCGGCGCCCCGGACCACGGAGCGCCACGCTCCCTCGACCCGGAA
>JAEXUU010000252.1 GCA_023452965.1 Pseudomonadota bacterium
GGCCGGGTGAGCCCGTGCTTCTCCAGTTCCTCGCCGAGACGGTTCAGCAGCGCGGTACGGCCTTCGAGACCGACCAGCGGGTTGGCATCGGAGACCTGAAAGCCCGCCGCCAGCGCTGCAGCGTCGAGATGTTTCAGCGCCTCGCTGTCGACCCGCAGCGGCTCGGCGGG
This sequence comes from Pseudomonadota bacterium, assembly GCA_023452965.1. The sequence goes on from JAEXUU010000252.1 coordinate 171, forward strand.
ATCGCTGGAGAAAGCGCCGGCGGCGAACATGTCGAGCGAGGCCAGCGCCAGCCCCTCCGAGCGGCCGATGCTCTGGCCGGTGACTGCATCGCGATAGCGCCAGTCCGCCCCGGCGCCGGCATCGAGCAGGACGCTTACCACGGCGAGATCATAGGCGGCGCGGCCCCGCGCCCGGGCATCGGCGAAATGCGCCTTGGCGTCGAGGACCTGCCAGCGATCCATGCCGGCGATGACGAAATGGCGCCAGCGGGCATGGAAGGGGATGTCGAGCGCCGGATAGTTCTGGCGGATCGTCTCGATCACATAGGCGGCGCAGGCCGGCAACCGTTCGGGACGGACGCTGAAATGCGTCAGCCGACCTTCGAGGCCAAGGCGAAGCATCTCATGGGCGCGCTCGCGGACGGCAGCCGGCTTGAGCAGCAGGCGGACGGCTTCGGGATTGTTGTCAGGCATAAGGAATCAGAACTTCTCGAGGTCGCGGCCGACGGTGGATTTGAGAGCGTTATCGCCGGGCGTGCCGTCCGGCGAGTAATAGCCCGCCGCCTTCTTGGCCTCGATCTCGACCGAGGCGTCCGGCGGGATCAGCTCGGGCGGGATGGCGACGCGCTCGCCGATCTCGATGCCGCTCTCGACCATGGCGTCGTATTTCATGTTCGACATCGACATCAGCCGGTCGATCCTCCTGACGCCGAGCCAATGCAGCACGTCCGGCATCAATTGCTGGAAGCGGGCATCCTGCACGCCGGCGACGCATTCGGTGCGCTCGAAATAGGTCGCGGCGGAATCGCCGCCCTCCTGGCGCTTGCGGGCATTGTAGACGAGGAACTTGGTGACCTCGCCGAGCGCCCTGCCCTCGTTGCGATTGTAGACGATCAGGCCGACGCCGCCGCCCTGCGCCTCCTTCACGGCTTCCTCGATGCCATGCACGAGATAGGGCCGGCAGGTGCAGATGTCGGAGCCGAAGACGTCGGAGCCGTTGCACTCGTCATGGACCCGGCAGGCGAGCTTGCGCCTGGGATCGGAGATGGCCCCGACCTCGCCGATGACATAGGCGGTGATCGAGCCGATCGGCGGCAGGAAGACCTTGAGGTCGGGCCGCGTCACCAGCTCGGGATACATGCCGCCGGTCTGCTCGAACAGCGTGCGGCGCAATTCGTTCTCGCTGGTGCCGAAGCGCTCGGCGATGCCCGGCAGGTGCCAGACCGGGTCGACCGCGATCTTGGTGACGCTGATGTCGCCGGAGCCGTGCAGGATATGGCCGTCGGCGGCGAGCCGGTGGCCGGCCATGGCGGCGAGGATTTCCGGCAGGTTGAGCCTCGCCTTGGTGACGGCGATCGTCGGGCGGATATCGACGCCCTCGCCGATCCACTTGCCGAAATCCTGGGCGACGCGATGGCCGAACGGGTCGAGCGAGACGATCCTGCCGGGCTCGAACCATTGCGGCTGCGGCAGGATCTCGGCGGTCGGGTGCGTGTTGGTCAGGTCGGGCCGCTGCGCCGGGTTCATGGCGCGGGCCGAGATCGCGAGCGCGCGATAGACCGAGTAGGAGCCGCCATGGGCGCCGATGACGTTGCGGTCGGCCGGATTGGTGGTCGAAGCGATGACCGGGCCGCGCTCCTCCGGCGTCGCTGCGCCCCAATGGATCGGGAAACGGGCTGCGGCGCTGCCGGGCTCGGGATGGGAGGTCAGCCGGATATGGGTGGTGCGATTCTGCGACGTCATCGCGGGGTTCGCTCTTCGAACGGATGAGGGCCCCGCGACGCGCTGCGTCCGGGGCCCTCTGGACCGAAGAAAGTCTGGATCAGCGCGCGGCCAGCGTCAATCGCAGCCGACGACCGCCAAAGTGACGATTTCGCGCGTCTCAGAACACGGCGAGATAGCGCAGCAGCGAGATGATGCCGATGATGATGACGATGATCTGGAGGATGTTCTTGATGTTGCCGTCGAGCGGCAGCATCCGCACGAGATAGAGCACCAGACCGATGACCAGAATCGTGATGAAAAGCGAAATCAAAAGACCCATGGCTCAAATCCTCTTATCGCGGCCGAAAGCCGGCCCCCCGAGGCCCTGACTGCGAGGCATTCGCAAGCATAGCACTCGGGCAAGAGAACGTGGAGCCCTGGGAAAAAGTTCCGGAAGGGTCGCTGGCTGGGGAGGCGGGCGCGGGATCCCCTCTCCTGGAAGGAGAGGGGTAGGGGTGAGGTGTTCGGACTGGAAACGTTAGCTTGAACCTGACCGCGCGGTCAGGCCTCGCGGAGCTGGTCGCAGGGCCTACACCTCACCCTGCCCTCTCATTGATCTCGGGCCTGCCCGAGATCAGCACTTAAAGTGTCGAAGTCGGGTTACCCGACTTCGATGCAGGAGAGGGTTCTGCGTCGTGCATCCCGTGCCTTACCCCGCGATCCGCCCGAAATCCGCGACCGCGCGGGTCGCTTCGCGAAGCTGGTTCAGCAGCTTGAGGCGGTTGGCGCGCAGGGCCGGGTCGGGATCGTTGACCGTGACCTTGTCGAAGAAGGCATCGACCGCCGGGCGCAGCTCGGCGAGGGCCGCCATGGCGCCCTCATAGTCCTCGGCGGCGATGGCGGCTTCCGCCTTCGGCGTCGCCTGGGCGAGCGCGACGGCGAGCGCCTTCTCCTCGATCAGCCCGGCAGCAGCGATGAGCTGGAGATCGGCGGCACCGGCGAAGGCGCCCTCGCCGTCCTTCTTCTCCTCGGCCTTGAGGATGTTGGCGGCGCGCTTGTAGCCGGCGAGCAGGCTCTTGCCGTCCTCCGTTTCGAGGAAGCGACCGAGCGCAGCGACGCGGCGGGTGATCAGCAGCAGGTCGTCTTTGCCCGAAGCGCCCTCGCCCAGCACCGCAT
>JAEXUU010000332.1 GCA_023452965.1 Pseudomonadota bacterium
CACCCCTGGCCCCCGGGGCGCCGCGGCCGCGGCGCCGCTTCCCCGATCGCCCTGCCCTGGCGCGGCTGGAAGGACGTGCTCGGCCGCTTCATCGTCCGCATCCAGGAGGCGCGCGTGCTCTCGCTCGCCGGCGCCGTCGCCTTCTTCACCTTGCTCTCGCTGGTCCCGGCACTGTCGCTGCTGGTCACGATCTATGGCGGGATGACCGATCCGGCCACCATCGCCGCCCAGCTCGACGATCTCACTCTGGTCTTCCCGGAAGCAGCGCGCGAACTGATCCGCGAGCAGGCCGTACGGCTTGCGGGCCGCGATGCGGCAAGCCTTTCGCTGACCTTCCTCATCAGCTTTGCGGTGGCGACCTGGAGCGCGAATGCAGCGGTGAAGGCGATCTTCGACGCGCTCAACATCATCTATGGCGCGCGCGAGCAGCGCGGCTTCCTGAAGCTCAACCTGATCTCGCTGGCGACCACGCTGAGCGGGCTGCTGCTGCTCGTCCTGGCGCTGACCGCCATCGCCAGCCTGCCGGTGGTGACGGCCCTCTTCCCCTTCGGTCACGAGCTGGAGACCGTGGTGCGCCTCGCCCGCTGGCCGGCTTTCTTCGTGATCGGCACGATCGCGATCGGCTGCCTCTACTGGATCGGCCCCGACCGCAAGCCGCCGCGCTTCGCCTGGGTCCTGCCCGGTGCGGCAGTCGCCTCGCTGCTCTGGGCGGCGACGTCGAGCGCCTTCTCCTGGTATGTCAGCACGCTCGGCAACTACACCGCGACCTATGGCTCGCTGGCGACCGTGGTGGTCTTCATGACCTGGCTCTGGCTCTCGGCGACGATCGTGCTTGCCGGCGCCGAACTCAATGCCGAGCTGGAGCAGCAGAGCCGGCATGGCGCCGCGATTCCGCCGACCGCCCAGCTGGCGCGGAGGGTCGCCGGGCGCGGACGCTGAGGGCTCCGAAGCGGACCGTGCGCCAGCGAAAGGCGGAGCTGGCGCAAGCTTCGATTGCAACTGCGCAATCTCGGATTTGCCGCGCCCGGGGACGACAAGAGGGGGCTGAAGCACCATTTTAGGGGCAGGCGGCATTGGCCGCAGTCATTTCGGAGCCCGCCATGGCCGTCACAACAACCACCCAGCCCCGCGCCAACGAGTCCCTCGACGCCCCCGTCCATATCGGCACGGTCAGCCTGCGCGTGCGCGACTTGCCCGGCCTGACCGCCTTCTATCGCGACGCGATCGGCCTTTCCGTGATCAGCGAGAATGAGCGGGAAAGCGTGCTCGGGGCCGGCGGGGTGCCGCTGGTCAGGCTGGAAGCGGGCGCGCAGGCGCCCTCCTCAGCCGCGGGCCTGTTCCACCTCGCGCTATTGCTGCCGTCCCGCGCCGATCTCGCCAACTGGCTCGGCCATGCCGCAGGCCGGCGCCTGCCGCTCGAAGGAGCCTCGGATCACCTCGTCAGCGAAGCGCTCTACCTTTCCGATCCAGAGGGCAACGGCATCGAGATCTATCGCGACCGCAGCCGGGCGGAATGGCCGCGCGGGCCGGGCGGCGAGATCAAGATGGCGACCGACCGGCTCGACCTCGACGCCTTGCTGCGTGAGGCCGACGCTGGCGACTATGTCGGCATGCCCGCTGGAACCGTGATGGGCCATATCCATCTGCGCGTCGGCGACGTCGCGGTTGCCGAGGCGTTCTATCGCGACAAGCTCGGCTTCGAGGTGATGGTGCACTATCCCGGCGCGACCTTCATGGCGACCGGCGGCTATCACCACCATATCGCGGCCAATATCTGCCACAGCCGCGGCGCCGGGCCGCGCCGGGCGAACGAGGCCGGGCTTTCGCGTTTCGAACTCGTGGCCCGTGACGATGCGGCCTATGCCGGCCTGCGCGAGCGCATGCTGGCGGCCGGCGGCGACGAGGCAGGCGGCGCGCCGGGGATCGCCGACCCCTGGGGCAACCGGGTCGAGCTCAGCCGCTGACGAAAAAGGGCGCCTTCCCTCTCCGGAAAGGCGCCCTGATTTCGTTGGGAAGCGTCTCAGAGACCTTCGAACAGCGCGCTCGAAATGTAGCGCTCGGCGAAGGAAGGGACGATCACGACGATCTTCTTGCCGGCGTTCTCCGGCCGGGCGCCGATCTCGAGCGCGGCGGCGATCGCCGCACCCGAGGAGATGCCGGCCGGGATGCCCTCGCTCTTGGCGAGGGCGCGCGCCGTCTCGAAGGCGGTCTGGTTGCCGACGGTCACGACCTCGTCGATGACGCCACGATCGAGGATGCCGGGCACGAAGCCGGCGCCGATGCCCTGGATCTTGTGCGGGCCGGGCTGGCCGCCGGAGAGCACCGGCGAATCCTCGGGCTCGACCGCGACGATCTTCACGCCGGGCTTACGCGCCTTCAGCACCTGGCCGACGCCGGTGATGGTGCCGCCCGTGCCGACGCCGGAGACGAAGATGTCGACGTCGCCATTGGTGTCGTTCCAGACCTCCTCGGCCGTCGTCTTGCGATGGATCGCCGGGTTCGCGGGATTCTCGAACTGCTGCGGGATAATCGCGCCGGGAATCTCGGCCTTGAGCTCCTCGGCCTTGGCGATGGCGCCGCGCATGCCGCCGGGGCCGGGGGTCAGCACCAGCTCGGCACCGAGCAGGGCGAGCATCTTGCGGCGCTCGATCGACATGGTTTCCGGCATGACCAGGATCAGCCGGTAGCCGCGCGCGGCGGCGACGAAGGCGAGCGCGATGCCGGTATTGCCGGAGGTCGGCTCGATCAGCGTGCCGCCGGGCTTCAGCGCGCCAGAGGCCTCCAGCGCGTCGACCATGCTGACGCCGATACGGTCCTTGACGCTCGAAATCGGGTTGAAGAATTCGAGCTTGGCGAGGATCGTGGCCTTGACCCCGCGCTCGGCCGGAAGCCGGTTCAGCCGCACCAGCGGCGTATCGCCGATCGTGTCGGTGATCGAGTCGTAGACCCGGCCACGGCCGGGTGTCGGGACTGGGTTGAGCTTCTGCGCGGCGTCGGCCATGGCGGCCTCCCTGAGTCAAGATCAGTAGGTTCGACGACAGGCTAGCATCAAATTACAGAATCTGTCGAGAAACAGATAAATTTACGTTCTATATTGTAAAATCTGCGCCGATATCCTTGCCGGCCGCCGCGGCGAGGCTTTCAGCCTGCTGGCAGAGCTCGGCCACGGTGACCGCGTCGAGCGCCGCCAGGCACGCGTCGAGCGCGCTCTGGACAGCCGGGCCGACGACGCTCTCGACCAGGGGCGAGCGCGGCAGGGGCGGCAGGTTCTCCTCGGAATTGGCCTGCATTGCGGCACGGACGATCGCGCCTGCGGTGATGCGCCTACGCTCTCGGGCAAGCTCGTAGCCGCCGCGCGGGCCACGCACGCCCTTGAGGATACCGGCCTTGACCAGCGCCTGCAGCATCGTCTCGAGATGGCGCGGCGGCAATTCGTGGCGGGCGGCCAGCGCCTTGGCCGCAACCGGGGCCGGGCGGGCATGCAGCGCGATGTCGACCACCGCGGCGATGGCGAGCAGGCTGCGGCGCGAAAGCTGGATCATGAGCGGGCCTCGCGGGCAGAGGAGACCGCAGGATCCGCGATCCCGGTCGAGCCGAAGCCGCCGGCGCCGCGGACGGTATCGTCGAGCGACTGCACCTCGACCAGCCTCGCCTGCACCACCGGCGCGACGATCAGCTGGGCGATGCGGTCGCCATGGCGAATGGTGAAGGGCTCCTGCCCGAGATTGACCAGCAGGACCTGGACCTCACCGCGATAGTCGGCGTCGATCGTGCCGGGCGCGTTGAGTACGGTCACGCCATGGCGCAGCGCCAGCCCCGAGCGCGGCCGGACCTGTCCTTCGCTGCCCGGCGGCAGCGCAAGAACCAGTCCGGTCGGAACCAGGCCCCGCGCACCGGGAGCAAGCTCCAGATCGCTCTCGGGGATTGCGGCCCGCAGGTCGAGCCCGGCGGCGCCTTGCGTCTCATAGGCCGGCAGCGGCAGGTCCTGCGCATGCGGCAGGCGCTTGATACGGACGGGCTCCATCGGCGCTCAGCCCTTATCCGCCAGCAGGGCTGCGAGATGCTCGACCAGCCGCGCCGCGACCTCGGCCTTGGGCAGGGTCGGCCAGGTTTCGACGGCATCGGCGGTGACGAGATGGACGGTATTGGCGTCGCCGCCCATGACGCCGGTCCCGCCGACATCGTTGGCGACGATGAGGTCGCAGCCCTTCTTCGCCAGCTTGGCGCGGGCATAGGCGATGACGTTCTGCGTCTCGGCCGCGAAGCCGACGACCAGCTGCGGCCGGTCGATCTCGCGGGCCGCGATGGTCGCGAGGATGTCGGGGTTTTCGACGAGGGCGAGGCTCGGCGTGCCGTGCTCGCCCTTCTTCATCTTCTGGTCGGCCGCGCCGGCGACGCGCCAATCGGCGACGGCGGCGGCGAAGATCGCGATATCGGCCGGCAGCGCCTGTTCAGTCGCATCGAGCATGTCGCGGGCGCTCTCGACATGGATGGTCGTGACGCCCGCAGGATCGGGAATGCCGACCGGACCGGAGATCAGCGTGACTTCGGCGCCGGCAGCGGCCGCAGCGGCAGCGATAGCGTGGCCCTGCTTGCCGGAGGAGCGGTTGGCGATATAGCGCACCGGGTCGATCGGCTCATGGGTCGGCCCGGAGGTGACGAGCACGCGCTTGCCCGCCAGCGCCCGGCCAAGCGCCGTGCCCTGGCCCGGCAGGCGACCGAGAAAGCCGATCGAAGGCGGTTGGCGCTGCTCGCCGGCCAGTGCCTGCTCGATCGCCGCCAGGATCTCGTGCGGCTCGGCCATCCGGCCCGGCCCGCTCTCGCCGCGCTCGGCCATGGCGCCGGAATTCGGGCCGACGACGAGGACGCCGTCCTTCTGCAGCAGCGCCATGTTGCGGCGGGTCGCCGGGTGCTGCCACATCCGCGGATTCATCGCCGGGGCGATCAGGATGCGCTTATCGGTCGCCAGAAGCGCGGTGGAGGCGAGATCGTCGGCATGGCCGTTCGCCATCTTGGCGATCAGGTCGGCGGTGGCGGGGGCGACGACCAGGAGGTCGGTCGAGCGCGACAGGGCGATATGGCCGATATCGGCCTCGTCGGTCAGCGAGAACAGGTCGGTGAAGCAGCGTTCGCCGGCGAGTGTGCCGACCGCAAGCGGCGTGACGAACTGCTCGCCCGCTCGGGTCAGGATGCAACGGCTGGCGATGCCGCGATCCTTCAGCCGCCGGATCAGTTCCAGGCACTTATAGGCGGCGATGCCGCCACCGATGATCAGCAGGATGGAGCGGGAAGCAGACAAGGGCGGGCTCCTGGGCCAGGACGGCCCGTGTCGTAGCATCCGGCGGGCCGGGATGTCATCGGGGCGCCGGGGCGGAGGAAGCTTCCGGGGCTGCCGCGCTGACCGCTCCCGGTGCCGGGCTCGCGGCCGCATCATCGGCGACCGCACGGTCCCGGCCGCCCGCCTTGGCGAGGTAGAGGCGCCGGTCGGCACGGGTAAAGAGCTCGGAGAACGTGTCCCCGGGCTGGCGTTCCGCGATCCCGAAGCTCGCCGTGACCGCGCCACCGCTCGGCGCAAAGGAAACGACCAGGCCGGACAGTCCGCTGCGCGCCCGCTCTGCCAAGGCCTGGCCGGCGGCTTCTGCCGCTCCCGGCAGCAGGATCGCGAACTCCTCGCCGCCGATCCGCCCGACCAGATCGTTCTCACGGCTCACACGGCGCAGGAGCCTTCCAAAGGCGCTCAGCACCTCATCGCCGGCGCCATGGCCATGGCTGTCGTTGATCCGCTTGAAGTGGTCGAGATCGCAGACGAGGAGCGCACAGGGCGCATCTCCCGTGGCAGCGAGCACGGCGCCGGCGCGCTGCTCGAAGGCGCGTCGGTTGAGCAGGCCGGTCAGGCCGTCGCTGTCGCGCTCGCGGCGCAGATCGTCGATCACATCGGACAGCGTCGCCGCCAGCAACGCCGTCGCCAAAGCGGCGCCGAGCACGGCCAGCGACAAATGCATCGCCTGCCAGAACAGCGAGTCCTGGAAGATCCTGACATCCCCCGGCGCCTCCACGCCGATCGTCAGGATGGTGCGCGGAAAGAAGTGCAGGCCGAAGACGAACAGCACCCAGAACAGCACCCGGTCGACCGGGCGTCCGCGCATCAGAGGCGTCAGCTGCAGGCTCGAGACCAGGAGGACGAAGCCGTAGCCGAAATTCTGCAGATAGACGCGCGCCAGCAGGTTCGGCACGAGATAGGCGAAGTACCAGAGGCCGCCCATCACCGCTACGAAGGCGCACAGATGCCAGGCCCGCCCGAGCCGCTTGCCGGAGCGGCGCAGCACGCCTTCGGCCGCGATCTGGACGGCCAGCGTGTAGAACACTCCCGACAGAACGGCGTTCGCCGGCACCGATGGCGGCCAGAAGAAGACCTGGATCGTCACTGCGATCGCGAACAGCGCCGGAGCCGCGGCCAGCAGCAGGAGATAGTGGCGCCTCCGCTCGATCACCCAGGCCCAGAGGAAGGCGAGACTGAAAACGCATAGAA
>JAEXUU010000354.1 GCA_023452965.1 Pseudomonadota bacterium
CTGCCAGCCTCCCCCGCAATGCCGCTCGGCATCAACCGCGACCTGCTTCCCTTCCCCGGCAAGCCGATACACCTGATCGGCATCGATGCCGGCGAGGCCGGCCTTTTCGGAAAGCCCGATCTCACGACTGCGCTGACCACCGCGAGCCTTTCCTTCGATGCGCTCCAGGGCGAAGAGCACCGGAGCCCGCTGCATGACATTCTCCCGCAGCCGCGGGGCGACCAACAAACCGAATCCGATCCGCCGGAGCCCTTGTCGCCCCCGCCGATAGCGCCGCCGACCGGTGATGGAGCGACGCCGGTGGTGGCTCAAACTCCGGCACAGGGCTCGGCAACGCCGATGAGCGAGCGCACCGCCCATGCTGCCGCGTCACTGACGCCAACGGGTACAAAAGAGCAGGTGCCGCAACTGCTCTATGCCGGGCTGATCAAGTCCGAGGACATGGAGCGCGAGCAGCGTTGCCTGGCCGAAGCGGTCTATTTCGAGGCGCGCTCGGAACCGGAGGAAGGACGCGCCGCCGTCGCCCAGGTCGTGCTCAACCGGGTGAAGAGCGGGGTCTACCCGACCTCGGTCTGCGTCGTCTACCAAAACCGGCACCGCAAGCTCGCCTGCCAGTTCACCTTCGCCTGCGAGGGCAAATCGCTGCGCATAAAGGAGCCCGAGTCCTGGGAGATAGCCAAGCGCATCGCGCAGGAGGTCTACGAGGGCAAGATCTACCTCACCGAGGTCGCCGCATCGACCCATTACCACGCCGATTACGTGTCGCCGCGTTGGGCGAAGAAGCTCAGGAAGATGGATGTGATCGGCCGGCACATCTTCTACAGCCTGGGGCCCAGCAGGGTCGCGCAGGCTCGGTGACGCACTGGCTGGCAGAAATCGGCTGCCGGCCTTGACCTTACGGCGCCGGAATGCGGAACTGGCTGCGGTCTCCCTCAGCATGCGGAGCCGTCATGCCGCCGCCGCGCAGTCCCGAACGTCTCATCCTCTCGGCCTTGTGCGGGGCCGGCCTGCTCGGTCTCGCCTGGCTGGCCTTGCAGGCGATCGGCTGGTTCGGGGTCGGCCTGCTCGGCCTCTTCGTGCTGTTCGTCGCGGTACGCTTCGAGCTCGAGGGCAATCTGCCGATCGGCCCGCAGATGACGCCCGATCTCTACGCGAGCCAGTTCCGCAAGCATGGGCGCGAGCACGCCAGCGACCGGGCCGAGCAGCGCACGGCCTTCAGCCGCCAGCTTTCGGCAGCGCGTCTCGCCGCCGGCTTCGGCGTGCTGCTAACGGTGATCGGCTTCGGCTTCTTCTTCATGCTCGAGCTCGGCCGCTGATCCGGCCGAGCCTTACTCCGCCGCCGGTGCGAGCGGCGATGGCGGCGCCACCGCAGTAATCGCAGCCGCCCCCGCGGCCCCCTTGCCGCCACCCTCGCGCACGGTCACCGCTGTCGAGGCGAACGGCACCTCCGCCTCGATCAGCCCGCGATAGACCCGCTTCAGCGCCTCGCGCTGCAGCATCGAGGCCTGTGTCGGCTTGGAGGTGAATTTCAGCCGGATCACGATCGCCGCATCGGTGATGTCGGCGACGCCCTGCATCTTCAGCTGGGCGATGAAGTGCGGGCCGAATTCGGGGTCCTCCAGCAGAGCGAGACCGACCTTCTTGATCGTCTTGCGCGCCTTCTCGATATCGGCCGAATGGTCGAGCCGGACGTTGAATTTCACCGTCGCCCAGTCGCGGCTTGCATTGGTCAGCGATTGCACCTGCCCGAACGGCACGGTGTGAATCTGCCCGCTCTGGTGGCGCAGCTGCATCGAGCGCAGCGAGATTTTCTCGACCGTGCCCTTGAGGCGGCCGGTATCGACATATTCGCCGACACGGAAGGCATCCTCCAGCATGAAGAAGAAGCCGGAGACGATATCGCGCACCAGCGCCTGCGAGCCGAAGGAGATGGCGAGGCCGAGAATGCCGAAGCCGGCCAGCAGCGGCCCGATATCGACACCCAGCCGCGACAGCAGCACCAGGATGGTCAGGCCGATCACGGCCGTCAGCACGACGCCGCGCAATACCGGCATCACCGTCGCCAGCCGCGACGGGATATTGTCTTCCGGCATCACGTCCTCGTCCACCGGACCGGTGGATCGTGGCCGCGGCGCATAGGCATCGAAAAAGCCGCGCAGGAAGACCATCACGACCCAGCCTGCGAAAGCCAGCACGGCGATGCTGGCGATCTGGCGGGAGATCTGACCGAACTGGCCGGAGCTCATGCCGAAGAGCAGGCCGGCCCAGATGCGCGCCACCAGATAGAAGCCACCGGCCCACATCACGCCGCCGGCGGCCGCGCGCACGGCATGGCCTAGCGCCTGCGCCAGCGGCGTCGGCTTGGCAATGGCGGCGCGCCGCGCCTGCCGACAGGTCAGCAGGCTGTTCACCCCGACCGAGAGGATCGGCGCCAGCACGACGATGATCTGCGTCAGCTCGGCCGCCTCGGACCAGCGGCCGCCATTCGGCATCATCGCCGCCGCACGCCCGACCATCCAGAGCACAACCGCGATCGCGACATAGATCCAGGGCATCGCCTGCGCCAGGAACCTGCGACCGGGACCGGGCTCCGCGCTGCCGCTGAGGACGAGCGCTGTCAGGTCGTAACGGGCGTCGACGAACCACCAGATCTTGTAGGCGGCGAGCACGAAGCCGCTGAGCGTCACCAGCCCGGCGACCGGCTCCGGGCCGCCGGAGACACGATGCGCCAGCAGGGCGGCGACGATGAAGACCGGCACGAGCACGGCATAGGTACAGAGCAGCCGGAAATGCCGCTCGGCCCGCGGCAGCGGCATCAGCCGGCGTTCGGGCTGACCCGGGGCGAGCAGGAAACGGCCGGTCGCGACATAGGTCGCGCCGACCGCCGTGCCGTTGGTGATCCCGTGCAGCGCATGGGCCGCGAGATCGTCCGAGGGCAGCCAGTAGCTGCCGGCGAGCCGCGCCACGACGAGGCCCAGCGCGATCGTCAGCAGGTCCTGCAGCAGGCCGAAGCCGGAAGCGATCAGCCTTGCGGTGAAATACTCGGCGCGCGGCCTCATCCTTGCGGCGAACCACCGCGCCGTGGCGAAGCGGAACAGCAGGGCGATGCCGAGAGCCAGGGCCAGAGAGGCGAAGAGGCGCGTCGTCGGCGACGCATTCTGGTTCAGCGACCAGCTCCGCAGCCAGTCATCCGGCAGGAAGCGAACGCTCGGAATGGCGGCACGGCCATAATCGAGGCCCGAGACGAAGTAATCGACCAGAGCTTCGGCCTGGGTGTCTGCCGTCTCCACCGCCGATGGCGCGGGCGGTGGCTTCGGTACGGTAGCCGCTTTCCCCGCCGGAGCGGCCGGGGCGGCGGCAGGCGCTGGCGAATCGGCCGGCACCCCGCCGATCCGGACCTCGACCCGGCGTCCGCCCGCTGAAAGTGCATCGACCAGCTTGCGGACCGTGTCCGGCGTCTCGTCGCCGCGCAGCGTCAAGAGCAGCGGTTCTCCAGGCGCAGCATTGGTCTGCGCCGCCGCCGGCCCGGCGAAAGCCAGGGCCATCGTCGCCAGCAGGAGCCAGCGCGCTGCAGCCATTCCCGGACCAATCCACTTCCGACGCATTCCGTCCCCCTGCTCGTGAGTTCAGATTGCTGCCGCTCGGCCCGGATTGGCAAGCAAGATCAACGCACCTTGAGCCAGCGCCCGAGCCGTGCCACCGCATCCTCGCATTCCGCCAGCGACCCGGCGAAGGAAAGCCGCACGGTGCGCGCCCCGCGCCCCTCGTCGAAATCCAGCCCGGGCGTAATCGCGACCCCGGCC
>JAEXUU010000405.1 GCA_023452965.1 Pseudomonadota bacterium
CTGCTACATCTTCCAGAATGCCGATGGCCGCATCATCTTCGCGATCCCCTATGAGGGCGATTTCACCCTGATCGGCACCACCGATCGGGATTATCGCGCCGATCCGGCCAAGGTCGCCGCCAGCGAGGAGGAGATTGCCTATCTCTGCTCCGCGGCCAGCGAGTATTTCCGCAAGCAGATCCGGCGCGAGGACGTGGTCTGGACCTATTCCGGGGTGCGGCCGCTTTATGATGACGGCGCCAGCAAGGCCCAGGAGGCGACGCGCGATTATGTGCTGAAGCTCGACGAGCCGGCCGGCTCGGCGCCGCTGCTCTCGGTCTTCGGCGGCAAGATCACGACCTCGCGCCGCCTTGCCGAGGCCGCGGTCGAGAAGCTCGCAGCCGCCGTGCCGGCGCTTCGCGCCGCGCCCTGGACGGCCGGGGCGCCGCTTCCCGGCGGCGATTTCCCGGTCCAGGGCTTCGAGGCGCTGGTCGAGCGGATCTGCACGGCGCGGCCCTGGCTCGACCGGGCGCTGGCACGCCGCCTGGCGCGTGCCTATGGGACCCGCGCCGAGCGTCTGCTGGAAGGCGCGGCGTCGATGGCCGATCTCGGCCGGAACTTCGGCGCCGACCTGACGGAGCGCGAGGTTGGCTGGCTGATGGCGCAGGAATGGGCGGTGAACGCCGAGGACGTGCTTTTCCGGCGCAGCAAGCTCGGCCTGCGTCTCTCGGCCGAGCAGCGTCAGGCGCTCGACGACCATATGGCAGCGCAGCGCGCCGGCGGGCCGGCTCTGGCCGCAGAGGGCTGACGCCGGCCGTCTCCATCGGAGCTCTACTGGGCCGTTGCCGCCGCCGGGTCCATCCAGAACGTCTCCCAGACATGGCCGTCGAGATCGCGGAAGGCGCGGCCATACATGAAGCCGTGATCCTGGGGCTCGCTGAAGGTGCTGCCGCCGGCCGCGAGGGCGGCCGTGACGATGGCGTCGACCGCCGCGCGATCGTCGCGGGAGAGCGCGATCAGCACCTCGGTCGTCTTCTGCGTATCGGCGATCGGCTTAGGCGAGAAGCCGGCGAATTTCTCATGGGTCAGCAGCATCGCGAAGATGGTGTCGCTGATCACCATGCAGGCGCCGGTCTCGTCGGAGAACTGCGGGTTGAATGAGAAGCCGAGCGCCTTGAAGAAGTCCATCGACTTGGCAAGGTCCTTCACTGGCAGGTTGACGAAGATCATCTGAGGCATCGCGTTCTCCTTGGAGGGCGTCCTTGCGAGGGCATGGAGCAGGGCGGGAATGGCGTGGTCATGACAGGGCGCGCAGCGTCTGCCTGAGCCGTTCCGGCTCGGCGTCGCCCAGGCGCTCGTCGACCGCGTCATGCGTGCTTCGCCAGATCGGCACGGCTTCCGCCAGCAACGCAATTCCCTCCGGCGTAATTGCCAGCAGCCGGCTGCGGCGGTCCTTATCGCCGGGAGAGACCGAGACGAGGCCACGCCGCTCGAGCGGCTTCAGCGCTGCGGTCAGGGTCGTGCGGTCCATGCCGAGCAGCTTCGCAACCGGGGCGATGCTCGGCGGTTCCGGCCGGTTGAGGGACATCAGCAGCGAGAACTGCTGGTTGGTCAATCCCAGAGGCCGCAGCGCCTCGTCGAACAGCCGGGCCAGTGCGCGGGCGGCGCGCTGCAGGTGCAGGCAAAGGCAGTGGTCGCGCACATGCAGCGTGGTCGCGAAGGGGACCGGCGATTCCGCTGGCATGAGGGCTGATTTTGACATGGCTCAATTATGTTGATATCAACTATTAAAGTCAAGAACAGGGGCGCAGCGCTGAAGGGAGAAAACCATGCCGCATCATCAGCTTGCCTCTAAGGCCGAGTGGCTCGAAGCCCGCCGCGCGCTTCTGAAGCGTGAGAAGGAGTTCACCCGGCTGCGCGATGCGATCAATGCCGAGCGCCTGGCTCTGCCCTGGGTCGAGGTCGATAAGGACTACGTCTTCGACACGCCTTCCGGACGGCGCAGCCTCGCGGAGCTCTTCGACGGCCGCAGCCAGCTCATGATCTACCATTTCATGTTCGGGCCGGACTGGGAGGCGGGCTGCCCGGGTTGTTCCTTCATGGCCGATCATTTCGACGGGACCTTGCCGCATCTCAACAACCATGACGTCACGTTGGTCGTGGTGTCGCGGGCACCGCTCGCCAAGATCGAGGCCTACAGGAAGCGGATGGGCTGGAATTTCCCCTGGGTCTCATCCTTCGGCAGCGACTTCAATTCCGATTTCCACGTCTCCTTCACCAAGGAGGAGCTGGCGAGCGGCAAGGTCGAATACAATTTCACGCAGACGCCGTCGGAGCAGGCTTTCGATGAGCTACCGGGCATGAGCGCCTTCAGTCGCGACGAGCAGGGGCGGGTCTTCCACACCTACTCCTCCTATGCCCGCGGCGGCGAGGAACTGCTTTCGACGCTGATGATCCTCGACCGCGCGCCCAGGGGCCGCAACGAGACGTCGACGCTCAGCTTCGTCAAACGCCATGACGAGTACGAGGAGCCGGCACGGGCCCACGCCTGCTGCGCCGC
>JAEXUU010000449.1 GCA_023452965.1 Pseudomonadota bacterium
GCGCTCGCCCTTGCCCGTGCTCGCCATCCGGCATCTCGTCGAGCACGATGCGCCCTTTGCCGTGCGCCACCCGCTGCTGCTTCTGCCCTATCTCGCCCATTTCAGACTGGCCGGCGCCAGGCGCCTGATCCAGCATCTGCGCGGCCAGGCCTGAGCCGTGCTGGCTGGGGCTGCGATGGCGGAGGCCGGAAGCCGGCTTACCCGTGCCGACGCCACCACGGCGCCGCTCACGCTCGAAATCCTGACCGATCCTGCCGCCTTCGAGGCGCTGAAGCCCGAATGGGACGACCTCTTCGCCCGCGCCGGCATGCCGCAGCAGCTCTTCCTGCGCCATGCCTTCCTGCGTCACTGGTGCGACCATTATCTCGATGCGAGGAGCCGCATCAGCATCCTCGCCGGGCGAAGCGAAGGCCGACTGGTGATGCTTTGGCCGCTGGTGCGCCGACGCAGCCTCGGCCTCGACGTCATACAACTCATGGGAGCACCGGTCGCCCAGTTCGGCGATGTCCTGGTCGAGCCCAGTCCGGGTAGGCAGCGCTGGCTCGATACCGGCTGGGCCGCGCTCGGCCGGCTCGGCGCCGATCTCTTCGAGATCCGCCAACTTCGCGCCGACGCGGCCCTCTCCCGCCCGGAGGCGGCGCTGCTGGTACAAAAGCAGGAAGCCCCCTTCGCCGATCTCGCGCAGCGCGTCTCGGCCGACGGCCCGAGCATGGCCTACCCGGCCCGCGAGCGCTCGAACTACCGTCGCCGTATGCGCCGCCTCGCCGAGCGTGGCGAGCTCGGCTTCAGCGCCCTGACGCCAGGCGCCGAGGCACGCACGCTGGCGACCATGGCCGTGGCGATGAAGCGCAAGGCCCTCGCACGACACGGCATCCTCGCCCCGACAGCCGCCGATCCGCGCTTCCAGAGCTTCTTCGCTGCGCTCGCCGGCGACGAGGCCGACGAGGCCGGCCTGCGCCTGTCGATCATCACCTGCGCCGGCCGGCCGATCGGGATCGACATCTCCTTCGACTGCATGGGCCGCAGCTTCGGCCATGTCATCGCCAGCGACCCCGATTTCGACCGCGAGGGCATTGGCCGAATCCTGATCCATCAGGCCTTCGCCGGTGCCAAGGCGCGCGGCAATGCCGTCTTCGACCTGCTCGCACCGGCCGATCCCTACAAGCTCGAGCACGCCGACGGGACGGTCGCCGTCTATGATCTTGCCATGCCGTTGAGCTGGCGCGGTCGTCTCGTTTGCAAATTGGCGCTGCCGCGCCTGCGCCCGGCCTTCAAATCCCTGGCGAAGCGCCTGCCTGCCGCCTGGGTCCGCCGCTGGCTGAAGGCGCGCAGCTGACCGGAGGCAGATCTCAGCCCGCCATCGCGTCCATGGCGCGCGCCATCCTGATGTCGAGTTCGGTCAGACCGCCCGCGTCATGGGTCGCGAGCGTCACCTCGACCGTCTTGTAGACATTCGACCATTCCGGATGATGGTCCATCTTCTCGGCCAGCAACGCCACCCGGCTCATCCAGCCGAAGGCCTCGCTGAAGTCGCGGAAGACGAAGCGCCGGCTGATCGCCTCGCGACCCTCGACCAGCTTCCAGCCGGCCAGGACCGCCAGCGCTTCCTGCCTCGCCTCGGGGCTGAGGCGCTTGGGCCGATCGCTCATCATCTCACCTCCGCTCGGAAGCCGTGCGGCTCGGCCGGTTCGGGTAGGCCGGGCCAAGCGGGTAGGCGGCCTCCAGCACATAGGGACCGCCGCCGATCGATTCGCGCGAGGAGAACAGCGCGACGCGCCGCGCCGTGAAGCTGATCGGCCGCACGATCGGATGGGTCGCAAGGTAGTGCGCGACATCGAGCGGCGAGGCATCGCGCAGGCGCGCCAGGGTGACGTGGGGCATGAACTTGCGGCCTTCGGCCGGCAGGCCGAGACGGCGCATCAACCGTTCGAGGTCAGCCTGCAATTCGCCGAGCTGCGGCGTCGGCTGGACCCGCGCAAACACGGCCCGCGGGCGGTCGCCGCCAAAGCTTCCGAGCTGATCGAGCGTGATCGTCAGCGGCGGTGCCTCGACATCGTGGAGGAAGCTGTCGACGTCATGGGCCATGCGCCGGTCGATATCGCCGAGAAAGCGCAGGGTGATGTGGTAGTCGGCGGGCTCGATCCAGCGCGCACCGACCAGCCCACCGCGATGCAGCGTCAGGGCCGAGGCGACCTCGGCGGGAATCTCCAGGGCAGTGAACAGCCGCGGCATAGCTCTATCAGTGCCAA
This sequence comes from Pseudomonadota bacterium, assembly GCA_023452965.1. Next base: position 2,250 of record JAEXUU010000449.1, read on the forward strand.
GCGTTTGTGACTCTGGCGAGACGAAGCCTCGCATTGCCGGACGCAACCGGCAAGCCGGCTTAGGACAGGTTCAGCGGCTCCTCTTAGGCCACATCGTCATCCTGGCCGGAGTGCAGCGTAGCGTCGGGATCCATCGCAGAGCGCCAGAACCCTGCGATGGATCCCGGAACGGCGGCGCTTAGGCGGCTTGTCCGGGGATGGCGATGCGCTTCGGCGGCCCCTTACGGGCAGGGATTGCCGAAGCGCTGGTGGATCGCGTCGATCTTCGCTTCGAGCTCGGGGGAAAGCGTCACCGCGGCCGAGCCGATCGCGGTCTTCAACTGCGCCATGCTGGTCGCGCCGATGATGTTGGAGGTGACGAAGCAGCGCGAGGTGACGAAGGCCAGCGCCATCTGCGCCGGGTCGAGCCCAGCCTCCCGCGCCAGGGAGACATAAGCCCGGATCGCCTCCTCGGCACCAACAGTCTCATAGCGCTGGCCGCGGGCGAACAGCGTGGAACGGGCCCCGGCGGGGCGGGCACCGTCGAGATACTTGCCGGTCAGATAGCCCTGCGCCAGCGGCGAATAGGCGAGCAGGCCGACCTGCTCACGCAGCGCGATCTCGGCCAGCGCCGTCTCGAAGGTGCGGTTCAGGAGGTTGTAGGCGTTCTGGATCGACTGCACTCGCGGGCGCCCGCCCGTCTGCGCCTCGGCGAGAAAGCGCATCGTGCCCCAGCCGCTCTCGTTGGAGAGGCCGAGATGGCGGATCTTGCCGGCCTTGACGAGGTCGGCGAAGGCGTCGAGCTGCTCGGCGATCGGCGTCTCGTCGGCCGCCGGCTCGAAGGCCGCCTTGCCGAAGCGGGTCGGGTTCGAGCCCCAGGCCATCGGGCGGTCGGGGAAATGGATCTGGTAGAGGTCGATATAGTCGGTCTGCAACCGCTTCAGGCTCTTGTCGACCGCTTCCTCGATCTGCCGGCGGTTGACCCGCGTTGGCCCCTTGTCGTCGCGGAACCAGTCATTGGCCGAGCGGCCGATCACCTTCGAGGCAAGGATCACCTTGTCGCGATTGCCGCGCGCTTTGAACCAGCTGCCGATGAACCGCTCGGTCGAACCTTGCGTCTCCGCCTTGGGCGGAATCGAGTAGAGTTCGGCCGTGTCGAAGAAGTTCACGCCCTGGTCGAGCGCATAGTCCATCTGCTCATGGCCTTCGGCCTCGGTGTTCTGCTGGCCCCAGGTCATGGTGCCCAGGCAGATCGCCGAGACCTTGAGATCGGTGCGGCCGAGTTGACGGTATTCCATGACGCAAGGCTCCGGAGGCGGGCGCACCGGGCGCGCCGCGGACAGATTGAAAGGAAGTGGGAAAGGCCAGCGCTCAGGAGCGCGGGCGCAGGGTGGCGAGAAAGCGCATCGTGCCCCAGCCGCTCTCGTTGGAGAGGCCGAGATGGCGGAT
>JAEXUU010000470.1 GCA_023452965.1 Pseudomonadota bacterium
TCCATCTGGCCGAAGACGCGGTTGGTGCCTTCGCCGCCCATCACGAAGACTTTTCCGCGATAGAGCACGGCGCCATGGCCGGAGCGGGCGGTGGGCAGCGGGTTGCGCGGTGCCCATTTGTCGGTCGCCGGATCATAGGCGTGATGCAGGTTGGAATTGGTGTGAAAGCTGTCGACGCGCCCGCCGATGACGTGGATCAGATTGCCGATGGCCAGCGTGCCGGTGTGGTCGCGCGCCGTCGGCATCGGCGTCCGCTCGCTCCACTTATCCGTCTTGGGATCGTAGACGCGGTGCCAGTTGTCCGAGGTCTTGGTGTCGGTGGTGTCGCCGATCGCGCCGCCGATCGAATATAGCAGGCCGTTCAGCCCGACGATCGCGGCCGAGCCGACCGGGCGGGGCAGGGGCGCGATCTCGGCCCATTTGTCGGTCTTGGGATCGTAGACGAAGCAGCGCGGATGCGGCTTGCGGTTCTGCTCGAGGAAGCCGCCGATGGCGTAGAGTTTTCCATCGAGGAAGGCGACGCCGACATGGTTGGCGCCCTGCGGCAGAGGCGCGCCGTCGCTCCACTTGTCGGCCTTCGGGTCGTAGACGTGGTGATAGGGCCGGTCGGTGCGCTGCTCGCCATAGCCGCCGACGATATGCATGCGGTCTTCATGCGCGGCCGCCCAGGCCATTTCCGAACGAGGCAGCGGCAGCAATGCCTTGGGCTGCCAGCGGCCGGGATTGGCAGCCTTCGGCGCGGGGGAATCGAAGACGTTCTGCGAGTCCGCCAAGGCCGGCCTCGGGATGCGGCCGGGTTGGTTCAGCCGCTCGTAATGGCCACCATGATGCTCGTGGCCCGGTTGCTGGGCGAGCGCCGGCGCGACAAGGCTCGCGGCTCCGGCTGCGATGAAACCGCGGCGGCTCAGGCTGGTCATGGCGCTTCCTCCCTCGCTAGAAGAGTAAGGCAGACGTAGCGTCAGGCAAGTGAAAGGGCGGAGCCGGTCTGCTGGAAAAGCAGTTCCGCATACTGCATACGCTGCTATGGTCCTGCCGCCTGAAACGGTTGAAAACACGGGAAACGCGAGGATACGCATGTCTGGGCACAACAAGGTCGCCATCATCACCGGTGCCGGTTCCGGCGTCGGCCGGGCCGTCGCCATTGCCTTCCTGAAGGACGGCTACCGCACGGTGCTCGCCGGGCGCCGCACTGATGCACTGGAAGAGACGATCAAGCTCTCGGGCGTGCCGGCCGCGCAGGGGCTGGCGATCTCGACCGACGTGACCGACAAGAAATCCGTCGAGGCGCTCTTCGCCAAGACCAAGGAGAAGTTCGGCCGCGTCGACGTGCTGTTCAACAATGCCGGCGTCAATGCGCCTGGCGGCGTGCTGCTCGAGGACCTGTCGCTGGAGGACTGGCAGAAGGTGGTCGACACCAACCTGACCGGCCCGTTCCTGTGCACGCAGGAAGCCTTCAAGGCGATGAAGTCGCAGGATCCGCGCGGCGGGCGCATCATCAACAACGGCTCGATCTCGGCGCAGGTGCCGCGGCCGAACTCGGCCGCCTACACCGCGACCAAGCACGCGATCTCCGGCCTGACCAAGACCGCCTCGCTCGACGGGCGGAAGTACGACATCGCCGTCGGCCAGGTCGACATCGGCAATGCGCTGACCGAGATGGCAAAGAAGATGACCACCGGCGTGCCGCAGCCGGACGGCTCGATCAAGGTCGAGCCGGTGATGGACGTCGACCATGTCGCGACGACCGTGCTGCACATGGCCGGCCTGCCGCTCGAGGCCAACATCCTCTTCGTCACCGTGATGGCGACCAAGGCCCCGCTCGTCGGGCGTGGCTGAGGCTGCTTGACCGATCCGCTGTCGTCATGGTCGGCCTCGTGCCGACCATCCACGTCTTGCGAGGGGCGGAGTTTCCGCGACACTGGGCGGGGTGGCTCGGGAGCGCCTCGCATGTCGGCTTTCGATGCGTCGGAACGCGATGACGACGTGGATGCCCGGGACAGGCCCGGGCATGACGGGGGGGGCGCTGGCGCTCGCAATCACGGCGAGCCCGGCCATGCGGCGCCGGTCGATCCCCGTATCGGCCGCGCCTACCGCCTGACGATCTGGGCGATCGCGCTCGGCATCCTGATCTTCGCGGCCCTCGTCGTTGCCTGGGCGCTCGCCATCGGCAACAGCCAGTTGCTCAAGGACGGCGTCGACTGGGTCTACGACGTCGCGCTCTACGGCATCGCGGCCATGGTTTTCGGCCGCGACGGACGTGCGGAGAAGCTCGCGGCGCTCGGTATCGGTGCGGTGATGGCGGTCGCCGGACTGCACACGCTCTACGATCTCTGGGACAAGATCCTGCGGCCGCGGCCGATCGAACTCTTCACGCTCGGCTTCTCGGCTGGAAGCGCCATCCTGATCGCCTATCTGATCGTGCTCGCGCTCTGGCGTTTCCGCCGCGAGCCCAATCCTGTGATCAAGGCGACCTGGCTTTCGAGCCGCAATGACACGATCTCGACCACCGGCTTCGCGCTGGTCGGGCTTGCGGCAAGGCTCGCGCCGGTGCGCTGGCCGGAATACCTGCTCGACCTCGTCGTCGCCGGCCTCTGCTTCCAGGCGAGCTGGGCGATCTGGCGGGCAACCAGACAGTCGCAGGCCGCGACGAAAGCCTCGACCTGACTTAGTTGGCCTGGCGGCCCGGGCGACCGGAGGGAGACCCGGGATCCATTCCGGAACCTTTCCGATTGGCGTTCCGGAATGGATCCCGGCTCTTCGCTTCGCTTCGGCCGGGATGACCCGCGCTTTTTCATGAGGATCGGCACCTTTCGATGCCAGCTTTCAGGTGCCGACGGCGTCCGAGACGCATTTCTTGGTGAAGCTGTTCTTGGCGGCGCCCGCCAGCTTCTTGTCGGCGGCCTGCTTGTCGCAGGCGGCGCCGGCATCCTTCTCGCATTTGGTCAGGAAGCTGGTCTTCGCCGCGCCGGCCAGCTTCTTGTCCGAGGCCTGAAGGTTGCAGCTTTGCGCCTGGGCGGCGCCGGCCATGCAGCACAGGGC
>JAEXUU010000533.1 GCA_023452965.1 Pseudomonadota bacterium
CGGCTTGTCCGGGATGAACCACGTTATAGAAAAGCCTGATCAATCGACGATGAAGAGCTTCGCGCCGGTCTTGCTCGCGGAGCGATGTGCCTCGGCATTGTCGGCGACCTGATAGCTCATGCCGGCCCTGAGCGGGAGGACACGCCCGTCGGCGAGCGTGGTCTCCATCTCGCCTTCCAGGCACAGGATGATGTGCCCCTTCGAGCACCAGTGGTCGGCGACAAAGCCAGGCGAATACTCGACCATCCGCACCCGGATGCGGTTCTCCTCGGGGCCGAAATGCTGGACGCGCCAGATCGCCTCGCCGCTGTCGCCGGCATGGCGCTCCATGGGGATCGTCGCCCAGTCGGTGGTGACGAAGGGAATTTCGCTGATCTTCATCTTGGTCTCCGGGTGCAGGCCAAGCTCTAACCGTTTTTGGCGGGCCCGTGCCAGCGCAGGCATCTCGTTACCGGTCTGCGGGCAGGACATGAAAAAGGGCGGCCCCACCGGACCGCCCTTCGTATTCCCTGGATACCGCTGGTCTCAGTTCATCGAGACCGCGACGAAGCGAACCTCGCCCTGGCCGTTCGAAACGAGCAGGAGGGCGGACTTCTTGCCCTCTTTCTTCAGCGCGTCGAGCCGCTTGGTCACGTCCTGCGGCGCGTTGACCGGCTCCTGACCGACCTCGACGATCAACTCGCCGACGAGGATGCGCTTGTCGGCAGCGTTCGAATTGGCATCGACCTTGGTGATGATCACGCCCTTGAGGCCGTCCTTGATCGAGTAGCGCTTCCGCAGCTCATCCGTCTGTGGCGAGAATTCGAGCCCGAGCGCGGTGATGACCGCGGGCTTGGCCGTCTCGGCCGCCGGCTTGTTCGCCGAGGCCGACTGGACCTTCTCGCCGTCCTCGAGCCGGCCGAGCTTGACCGTCTTGGTCTCTTCCTTGCCCTTGCGGATGATCGCGATCGGCACGTCCTTGCCCACCGGCGTCGCCGCCACCATGCGCGGCAGGGCGCGCGAATCCTTCACATCCTTGCCGTCGAACTTGACGATCACATCGCCCGTCTCGAGACCCGCGGGCTTGGCCGGGCCCTTGTCGTCGCTGCCGGCGATGAGCGCGCCACGCGCCGAGCCGCGGCCGAGCGCCTCGGCGGTCGCATCATCGACGTTCTGGATGCGCACGCCGAGCCAGCCGCGGCGGGTTTCGCCGAACTCGCGCAGCTGGTCGACGACGTTGACCGCCAGCGAGGACGGCACGGCGAAGCCGATGCCGACCGAGCCGCCGGTCGGCGACAGGATCGCGGTGTTGATGCCGATGACCTCGCCGGCCATGTTGAACAGCGGACCGCCGGAATTGCCCTTGTTGATGGCTGCGTCGGTCTGGATATAGGTGTCGTAGGGACCCTGGTTGATGTCGCGGTTGCGGGCCGAGACGATGCCCGAGGAGACCGTGCCGCCGAGGCCGAACGGGTTGCCGATCGCCATGACCGGATCGCCGATGCGGATCTTGTCGGAATCGCCGAACTTGACGAAGGGCAGCGGCTTGTCGTGCTTCACGCGCAGCACGGCGAGGTCGACCTTGGCGTCCTTGCCGACCACTTCGGCCTTGAGGCGAAGCCCGTCGCTGAACACCACCGTGATCTCGTTGGCGTCGCCGATGACGTGGTTGTTGGTGACCACGATGCCCGACGGATCGATCACGAAGCCCGAGCCGGCCGATTGCGAGCGGCGCTGCTGCGGCGCCTGGCGCTCGCCCTGCTGCCCGCCCTGGCCGCGGCGGTTGAAGAACTCCTCGAACAGATCGCCGAACGGCGTGTCCGGGCCAAGCTGAGGCAGCTGCGGCAGGGTGCGACCGCGCGTCTCGCTCGTCGTCACCGCAGCGATGTTGACCACCGCGGGCATCACCCGCTCGGCAAGATCGGCCAGCGAGATCTGGCCCTGCACCAGCGGCGCCACGGCGGTGCCCTGCGCGAAGGCCGGGGCCGCGAGCGGTGCGCCGAGCGCGACACCGGCGAGCAGTGCGATGCGCGTCAGACGGGAGGCATGGGAGAATTTGCTTGCCATCGATGTCCTCGTGAGAAGGTCGCGCCTTGCTGGCATAGCAGCGCAGCCGAAATCTGAACGCAACTCAGAACGCCAAAATGCGGCGGAAGGGCGACGCAAGATTGCGCGATCACGCGCTTCTGACCGCCGAATGCAGCGACCGGCAGGCGGATGCCACCTGCCGGTCGAAATCTGGTGTCGATCGCGCCCGATCGGATGTCACCGACGGCCTAGCCGCGTACCAGCCAGACCAGCAGCACGCCGACGATTGCCGAGACGATACCGATCAGGCGCATCCGATCGGGCGGCGTCTCGGCCGCGCTGCGCAGCGCTTCCTTGGCGAGATGCGGAATGGCAGCGAACAGAATCCCCTCGATGGCGAAGACCAGGCCCAATGCCGCGAGGAAATCCGTCATGCCGCCCCGACGCCCAGTTAGGATCAGGGCCGGGCGGCGGCGCCGGCCGCCGGAGCAGCGCCGGCGGCGGCGGGTGCCGCTCCCTGCTTGCCGCCGGCCGGATCGTTGAAGAAGCGGAAGAACGGCGAATCCGGCGAGAGCAGCATGCGCGTATCGCCGGCCTTCAGGCTCGCTTCATAGGCCTGCATCGACCGGTAGAAGGCGAAGAACTCCGGATCCTTGCCGAAGCCTTCGGCGAAGATGCGGTTGCGTTCGCCTTCACCCTGGCCGCGGATCTCGTCCGACTTGCGCTGCGCTTCGGCGACGATGATCGTCGCCTCGCGCTCGGCCCGGGCCCGGATTTCCTGCGCCTGCTGGGCACCGAGCGCGCGGGCTTCGGCAGCCTCGCGCTGGCGCTCGGTCTGCATGCGCTGGAACACCGCCTGCGAGTTGGCCTGCGGCAGGTCGACCCGGCGCAGACGCACGTCGACGACGGTCATGCCGAAGCGGGCCGCTTCGCGGTTCACGTCGTCGCGGATGCGATTCATCAGCCGCGAGCGGTCGTTGCGGACCATCGAGGTGAAGGTCGCCTCGGCCAGCACCGAACGGACGTTACCGTTGACGATCGAAGCCAGCTGCGAGTTGGCGCGCGGGATGTTGTTGACCGCCTGGTAGAAGCGCAGCGGATCGGAGATCCGGTAGCGCGTGAAGGCGTCGACGACGAGACGCTTCTGGTCGGCGGCGATGATTTCCTGCGCCGGCAGGTCGAGGTCGAGGATGCGGTTGTCGAGATAGACGACCTGCTCGAACGGCGCCGGCAGCTTGAAGTAGAGGCCGGGCGCGGTGACGACGCTCCGCACCGCGCCGAAGCGCAGCACGATGGCCGACTGGGTCTGCTGCACCACGAAGGTCGCGACGTAGAACACGACGGCCGCGATGCCGATCAGCGCGAGGGCGCCGACGCGAAGGAAGCCGTTCATCGCACCGCTCCCTGCTGCTGCTGGGCCTGGCCGGCCGGACGACGGGGCTGACCAAGTTCGGAGAGAGGCAGATAGGGGACGACGCCGCTGCCGGACTTGTTCTGATCGAGGATGATCTTGTCCATGCCGCCGAGGACACGCTCCATGGTTTCGATGAAGAGACGCTCGCGGGTCACGCCCGGCGCGTTCTTGTACTGCTCGTAGACCGCGGTGAAGCGGCTGATCTGGCCGAGCGCCTCATTGACCGTCTGGTCCTTGAAGGCTTCGGCGGACTGGATCAGCTGCGCCGAACGACCGCGCGATTCCGGCACGACCCGGTTGGCATAAGTCTCGGCCTCGTTGCGCAGGCGCTCCTGGTCGGCCCGCGCCGCCTGGACGTCGCGGAAGGCGTCGATGACCTGCTGCGGCGGATCGACCTTCTGGTGCTGGACCAGCCTGATCTGCACGCCGGCCCGATAGGAGTTGAGCGTGTCCTGCATCAGCTGGCGCACCTCGGTCTCGATCTGGGCGCGGTCGGTGGTCAGCACCGGCTGGATGTTGCGCCGGCCGATGACCTCGCGCATCGCGCTCTCGGCGACGGCCTTCACCGTGCCCGGCGGATCCTGGATGTTGAAGACGAAGGCCTCGGGCGCACCGGGATCGATCTGCCACTGCACGATCACGTCGATGTCGACGATGTTCTCGTCGCCGGTCAGCATCAGGCTTTCCTCGGGCACGTCGCTCTGGCGCGAAGCGCGCACGGATTCGACGGTCCGGAAGCCGACCTCGGTGGTGATGACGTTGGTGACCTGGGGCTTGATCACGCTGCCGATCGGGTAAGGCAGGTTGTAGTTCAGGCCCTGGCCGGTCTTGCCGACATATTTGCCGAAGATCAGGTTGAGGCCGACCTCGTTCGGGCGCACCGTATAGACGCCGGTGGCGAGCCAGACGAGCACGAGGCCGAGGCCGATCAGGAGCGCGCCGCGCCCGCCGAGATTGCCGCCGGGCATGAAGTTCTTCAGCCGGTCCTGGCCGCGCCGGATGATTTCCTCGAGATCGGGAGGCGTGCCGCCGCCCGAAGGACCGCCGCCCCAAGGACCGCCGCCATTGCCGCCGCCGCCGCCGCGCTGGCCCCAAGGACCACCTCCGCCGCCGCTTCCCCCGCTACCGCCGCTCTGGTTGCTCCAAGGCATTCTTCAGCCGTTCCTCACTTTAATACCGACCGTGCAATAACCGAACGGCAGTTCATTGTCAGCGCCGGGCGGCGCGATGCGCTGTGACTTGGGCATCGGCCACGGATTCGTCAACGACGCAAGCCCCTTTCGTCGTAAGCCATTTGTCGCGCCGGCGCTCGAAAGGGCTCAAATGCGGCGCTCGAAGCTGGCGAAACTGAAGGCATGCTCATCCTCCGCCGAAGCGGGATGGTCGCTGCGCGACGTCTCGCGAAAGGCATCGCGGTCCCAGGACGGAAACTCGGCGTCGCCTTCCGGCGCGGCATGAACGAAGGTCAGCTCCAGCCGGTCGACCAGCGGCAGGGCAAGCGCGTAGATCTCGCTGCCTCCCCCGATGATTACGGCGCTCGCGCCCTTCTGCGCCCCGAGCCGCTGCGCCAGCGCCAGCGCCTCCTCCAGCGAAGTCGCGACCTCGACGCCTTCGGCCCGGAAATCCGGATCGCGCGTCAGCACGACTGTGTGCCGCCCCGGCAGCGGCTTGCCGATCGAGAGGAAGGTCTTGCGCCCCATGATGATCGGGCAGCCCATGGTCAGCGCGCGGAAACGCCGCATATCCGTCTTCAGGCGCCAGATCAGGCTGTTCTCGCTGCCGATCACGCCATTGTCGGCGACCGCGGCGACGAGCACGACGGGCAGCTTCGCCCCATCTGCGGGCATCGGCTCAGCCACCTTGCGCCAGCCTCGCCAGCGCTTCACCGTCGAGGCGCTTCACCGTCCACTCGTCCTGCGCCACCGCGCCGATCGAGCGGTAGAACACCCGCGAGGGCTCGTTCCAGTTCAGCACCCACCAGGCGAAACGTGACAGCCCCTCATCGACGCAGCGCTTGGCGAGACGCACCATCAGCGCCTTGCCGAGACCCTGCCCGCGATGCTCGGGCCGCACGAACAGGTCCTCGAGCCAGATGCCGTGGCGGCCGGTGAAGGTCGAATAGGTGTAGAACCAGATCGCGAAGCC
>JAEXUU010000536.1 GCA_023452965.1 Pseudomonadota bacterium
GGACTGGTGCCGCCGGATGTACCGCCCGAGCGGCGTAGGGCGCAGCGCCAGGGCTATCCGCGCACCTTGCCGATCGTGCTCGAGCTGCCGGCCGAGATCGCCTACGACATCGCCCGCAAGGCCAGCGTCAATCTCGGCTGGCGGGTGCTGGAAGGCGCGGCCCCGGGCGGGCGCAGCGGGGCAGGGCGGCTCGACGCGGTGGCGCATTCGTGCGTGCTGCGCCTGGTCGACGACATCACCATCCGCATCCGGCCGCGCGCCGATGGCAGCCGGATCGACATTCGCTCGGCTTCGCGGCTCGGCGGCTTCGATTTCGGCGCCAATGCCAGGCGGATCGCCGCCTTCGAGGAGGAGGTGAAGCTGCTGGTGGAGTTGCGTTGAGTTTCCGCCCTCACGCCAGCCGGTAGCGGCTCGCCAGCGCGGGCAGGACTTCGTCGCAGAGCACGATGCCGCGCGCGACCAGATCCTCGAGCTGGGCGAGCACGGAGAGCGAAGCCGCGCCATGCAGCGCCGGCGCCAGATCCAGATAGATCATCGGCACCATCGCGGAGATCGTCTCGTCGCCGGCTCGCAGGCGATTGAGGATCGCCGCCTCGCGCAGACGGCGGTGCTGCACCAGCCCGCGCAGGAAGCGCTGCGGCTCGCGCACCGGCCCGCCATGGCCGGGCCAGTAGAGCCGGTGTTCCTGGCCCCGCAGCTTCTCGATCGAGGCCATGTAGGCGACCATCGAGCCGTCCGGCGGAGCGACGATGGAAGTCGACCAGGCCATGACATGGTCGCCGGAGAACAGCGTCTTCTCCTCGTCGAGCGCGAAGGCAAGGTGGTTCGCGGTGTGGCCGGGCGTCTCGACCGCTCGCAGGCTCCAGCCCTGGCCGGTAACAGCGTCCCCGTCGCCCATTACGAGGTCCGGCGCGTAGTCCTTGTCGGCGGCGGCGTCGAGCGGGTTGATCTCGCCGAGCGCGAGTTCACGGGCCGGGCGATGCGGGCCGCAGCCGACGATCGCGGCGCCGGTCGCGGCCTTGACGGCGCGGCTCGCCGGCGAATGGTCGCGATGCGTGTGGGTGATGACGATCTGCTCGACACTCTCGCCCGCGACGGCCGCCAGCAGATTGGCGACATGGGCGGGGTCGTCCGGGCCGGGATCGATGATCGCGACCTTGCCGCGGCCGACAATGTAGCTGCAGGTCCCGGTGAAGGTCATCGGCCCGCCATTGCCGGCGACGATCCTCCGGACCAGCGGCGAGAGCTGCACCACCGCGCCGGCGGCGAGCGCCTCCCGATCGAATGCGAGCGGCTCGGCCGCCTCGTCACGCCGGTCGTCCTGGTTGCCATTGCTCATCGTCGCATCCGGGTTCGTGCATCCTGGCCGGTTGTGGGCCGGTGCCGGGTTTTCTATAGACGGACGAACCGGGCGTCGACGGCGCCTGTCCAGATGAGGATGAGACGCCGATGGCCCAGTCGCTGCCCTTGCCCGCCGACACCATGGTCGGCTCCGCTCTTCCCGCGCTCTCCGATCCGCGCTCGCGTCTGGTGCGCAATGTCATGCTGGCGTTCGCCGGCAGCCTGCTGCTGGTGCTGGCCGCAAAGGTCAAGGTGCCGCTCTGGCCGGTGCCGGTGACGCTGCAGACGCTGGCGATCCTGGCGCTCGGCGCCGCCTATGGCCCGCGGCTCGGCCTCGCCACCGTCGCGCTCTATCTCGGTTACGGCCTCGCCGGTCTGCCGGTCTTCACCAACACGCCGCCGATGCTGGCCGGCCCGCTCTATTTCGCCGGCCCGACCGGCGGCTTCCTGATCGCTGCGCTGCCGGCCGTCGCTGTCGCCGGCTGGGCGGCTGCGCGCGGCGCCTCGCTGCTCCGCCTCATCGCCGGGCTGGTCGCCGCGGACCTCGTGATTCTCGGGCTTGGCTGCCTCTGGCTCGCCTTCGGCGCCCAGATGGCGAGCGGCGCGACCGGGATCGGTCTCTCCAGCGCCTGGGCCGCCGGCGTGCAGCCCTTCCTGATCGGCGAGGCGCTCAAGGTGGCGCTGGCGGCGAGCCTCGTCGGCGCCGGCTGGACGCTGCTGAAGCGCCGCGGCTGAACGCGACATCCATGTGGGATGCCGAAAGCCGGGGCTGTAGCCCCGGCTTTTTCGTTTGCGGGTGGTGAAGGGGAAGCGCCCTTCAGCCGGCCGGCTTGGTGTCCGTACAGACCTTCTTCACCGGCTGCAGGAACATGTCGAGTTCCATCATGTTGCCGCAGCGGTCGCAGCCGGCGAGCAAGGTGGCGATGCCGAGGATACCAACGATACGAAGAATGCGCGTCATGCCGGCCCGCTCCACTTGCTCAGCCCAAGTCTAGCGAAAGCCCGTCCGCTGCGCCACGGCTGACGAACGCGACGAGCACCGGGCGGTGCCCTGAAATTGCACTGTGATCTCGAGCCCGCATGCCTGGGATGTGGCGCAGCTTGGTCAGGGTGTCGCGCAAAGCCCTGCTATCGCAGCCCTGCTGTTCCTGAGCCACCAAAAAGACCGCGCGGCGTCATCCGAACTCTGCGCACAGCGGCCGTGATCCTCTTCTGATCCGGATTGATAGCGGGTGATCTCGGGGGCGGCCATGAATGCCGGCCTCGTCGGAGGACTGCGTGTCCGATCACCTTGGGCTTGTTTCAGTTACAAGTCAGCAACACTACGAAACAATCAGACATCGATCAGGCACATTGCGGACAAAGTTCGTTGCCGCTGGCCGAGACCCGCGGGATGAAGATGATCCGCGCTCCTCGACTCCGCCCCGTTGCGCTGGCGAAGGCGAGTTTGGGTGCTGCCGCCGAGAAGGGCTGCTTTTGACGCGGTCAACGACCGCGGGAGATGGTGACAGTGACGGACCTTGCCGGCCCTCGGCCGCCAATCGGCGGGACAGCATTCGTCGCGGTTCCGGGTGTCGCTTCCGACTACGAGCCCTCGATCGTCCGAAATGCGCGCCTGCAATATCTGCGCGGTTTCGCAGCGCTCGCCGTGCTGTTCTATCATTGTGCGACATATCTCGAGCTGCTGCGCGGCAGCGAGGCCATGAACGGTGTCTTCCCGGGCGGCTGGGGAGCCTATGGCGTCGCGGTCTTCTTTGCGCTGTCCGGTTATCTGATGAGCGATCTCCTGCGACGGGATGATCCGGGTACGTTTCTGGTCAGCCGGATCGCTCGCATCTATCCGACGATGTTCATCATCATCGCGCTGGCGTCCGTACTCTTCGTTCTTATCGGGCAGCCGCGCGGCTTCAACTTCTGGGCACTGACCTTGGTGCCGTCCGGGCCTCGCCCCTATTTTCTCGGCGTCGAATGGACGCTGCTCTACGAGATGACCTATTATGTCGGCCTGACGGTGCTGGCATTCTTGGGTTTGGCGCGGTTTGCGCCCGTGGCGATGCTGGCCTGGCTGGTAATCCTGGCCGGCGCTTTCGCGCTTGGACCGGGGCAGGCCCATCCGGGAGCGCCGACGCTCAGCGAGTTTCCGCTGACGGTGCTGAACATTCCATTCGTGCTGGGCTTTCTGGCTGGCGAGCTGCATCGCCGTGGCGCGTTGCCTCGGTCGCTCATGCCGGCGGCGGTCATCTTGCTGCTCCCTGTCTTCGTCTTCGAGCTCGACGCAGCCATGCTCAGGCTCGTCACGGGCCTGTCCGCGAGCCTGCTCGTGGCGAGCGCCGTGACCGCCCCGATGACCGTGCCATCCGGACCGCTCGCGCGCTTCGGCCTGCGTCTCGGCGATGCCAGCTACGTCCTCTACCTCGTCCATGTGCCGATCATCATGACGCTTTCGGCCGTCTTGCCGGCAGCCACGCCACCGGTCCTCTTGTGGTTCGTCTGGGCGGCCGCCTCAACAGCAGCGGCCATCGCACTGGCGCCGTTGGATGGCGCGATTCATCGACGTCTGAAACGGCACATTACAGGCGCTCCCAAACGGCGCCTCTCGATCGTGGCGCTCGCGTTCATCGGCTTTTTCCTGGCCGTGGCAGCGGCTGGCGAATTCAGGATGCGCGGCGAGGCCGCCGACACCGCGCGGGCCGCGCGCATTCTGTCCGGGCCGACTTCTGTCGCAGGTCCGAGCGTGCGCATGGCGATCGACGCGATCGCGACGATGCCGACAGGAAACCTTGTCGTCCGCGGATATGGCATCGATCTCGACAAGCCCCAGCTCGGCAGCCACGTTGCCTTACGACAGGCAGGACAGACCCTGGCGCTGGTCGATCTGGATCGCATGCGCGCCGCCACGGTCGATGCGTTGGGGCGCACCGATCTGCGCAAGGTTCGGTTCGGTTTCCGCCTGATGCTGCCGAAGGAATTCACCTGTGAGGGGGGGGCGCTCGAGCCGTTCCTCCTGCTCGAGGACGGGCGATCGCTGCCGATACCGCTCGGTGCGCTTGCCGCAGTCTGCGGCAAATAGGAAGCCGCTGCGGCGCTCACTCATAGCCCGAGAGTCCGGAGCAAGCCGCAGACGATCGCTCGGAGTGGCCGTCGTATCGAGGCGCCTTCTTGCTGAAATGGCCCATGATGCCAGCGACGAGGCGCGCGCAGTCGGGCGTCGTTCGGGAAGGTCGCGGGTAGTGAGCGCCCGGCTTGGCGCGGGCCTAGGTCTTGTTCTTCAGTTGATCAACGGTTTCGCGGGCGCGGCGGCCTTCTCCGGCGCGGATGCGACGTAGAGCGCGTATCCGAGAGCCATGAAGCTCAGAAATCCGAGTGCCGAAAGAACCATGCGAACGCTCCTCTATTGTGAGGGGCAGTGTCTGATGGACAAGTAAAGCGAACAGCGTCGGTTTACTTCACATTGTTCCTATATCGGCGCTTCCATCGGCGCGGTCTTCGCTCAGACGGCGCCGGGCCCTTTTTCGCCTGCGACGCACAGGCCGCTTCGAGATGGTCGATCCCGTCGAGCAGCATGTCGCAGCCGCGGCCGGCGGGGTACCACTGACGCGTCAGGACGCCTGCCGAGGTGGCCAGTGCTCCTGCCGTCGCCCGCGCGACGCGGAGGGTCTCCTGAGCGAGCCCGGAGCCGGCGACAGTTTCGAGATCGGCATCGACCAGAGCAGCTGACATGTCGCAGCTGGTGTCGAGAGCGTCGAGGTCGGCCACGACAGGGTTTCCGGTTGCCTCCCGTCGGTGGTGTCTTCGTCCGGCCCGGTGAGAGGCATTTGACCGGCGCGGCGCCTGCACCTGCCTTGCAGCTGGCCGTGTCATATACCTCTGCAGGTTGCTGCAGAATCACGCCGGCGAGGGTCTGCCGATGCATGGGAGCCGCCCAGAATGGGCGGGCGGTCGCGCAGGGGTCGAAGATCGGCGCAAAGGTGCGTTGATCGTTCTCCAAACTGCCGGGATTTCCGTCGAGAAAAGAAAAAGGCCCCGAAGGGCCGTACTTCTAACGTCATAATATATCGGGAAATTTTGGTCGGAGTGGCAGGATTTGAACCTGCGACCCCCTCGTCCCGAACGAGGTGCTCTACCAGGCTGAGCCACACTCCGATCAACTGGTGGGCGGCTTATAGCCAGCCGCTCCGTGGTGCGCAACAGGCAAGCGGCAGGAAAACGCAATCTTCGGAAAAAAGGCGAAACCGGCGCGGCGGCGGTCAGACATCCTGTGATCTCGGCCGATCGGATATTGCGCGCTTGGCCGCCGCGCTCTAGAAGGCAAGCCGCATTGGGGCGTCGCCAAGCGGTAAGGCAGCGGTTTTTGGTACCGCCATGCGGAGGTTCGAATCCTCCCGCCCCAGCCAATTTCTTTTTTCTGCCAGAGACTTGGTTTTCTGCGGATAACCATCAGCGACTGTAGCGCGCCGCGATTTTCTGGACATTTCGACGCGATATTCTGGACATTGAGCGGTCAACCGCTTCGGTCGCCGGCTGTAGCCCGGCGCGGTCTTTTGCACCGGGAGTTGACTACGGTACCAGCGCAAGCGGGCCGGCGGCTTCGGGGTTCGGGTGTCGCCAAGCGCCGGGGCATAGCCAAGGCGATGATTGCGGTCGCGCGCCGCTTATCCGTCATCCTGCTTCGGATGTGGGTCGATCGCGTGCCGTTCCGCTGGACGGCTGAGCCGGCCCAAGCCCGACCTGACCGAGAGTGTTTGGAGATCCGTCGCAGAGCGGAGTGATGTCCCTCCAGGAACCGAAGGGCGGTGAGATCGAGGGCGGGCTGGGGGCCGCAAGGTGGCCATTGGTTCCCCAAACGACGAACTCGGTCTGGTTGCGATAGCGGCCGAGCTGGGGGCGGCTGCTCTCGGTCTTGTCCCAGGGCACGACGCCGCGCCAGACCCAGCCGCCGCACTCGTCACGGGGACCATGTGCTACCGCCCACTGGTACGCTGCTGTCGCCCTAGGCGAACAGTTCAGCCTTGGGCGAGGACGCCAAGGCCCAACTACCCGAGGCCCGGCATCAGGCTGGAGAGATGCACCGGGAAGCTCCGGGCGCGCACGCCGCAGGCATTGTAGAGCGCATTGGCGAACGCCGCCGAAGAGCCGCAGGCGCCGAGCTCGCCGACCCCTTTCACGCCGACCGGATTCGCTTCGAGGTCGGGCTCGTCGAGCATCATCACGTCGACGTCGGGAACGTCGGCATGCACCGGCAGCAGGTATTCCGCGAGATCCCCGTTGACGACGTTCCCGCGCCGCGGATCGATCTCGGCTGCCTCGCGCAGCGCGGCGGAGAGCCCCCAGATCATGCCGCCGAGAAGCTGCGACCGGGCGGTCTTGGGGTTCAGGATGCGGCCGGCGGAGAAGACGCCGAGCATCCGCCGCACCTTGATCTCGCCGGTGAGGCGATGCACAGCCAATTCGACGAAATGGGCGCCATAGGTGTGGCGGGACTGCTCGCGCCAGTTCGGCACATTCCCCATCGACGGCAGGTTGCCGCGCGCGGAGAGGCCTGCCGGATGCGCCGCCAGGGTCTGCCGCACGAGGCCCGGCCCCGCCGGGAGGCCGGCTCGCTCCAGGAGCGCCAGGCAGGCCTGGTGGAGCGCGGCCGTCGTGTTCGAGGCGCCCCAGGAACCACCCGAGCCACCGCCTGCCGGCAGGCGGGTATGGG
>JAEXUU010000554.1 GCA_023452965.1 Pseudomonadota bacterium
GGGCAGACCATTCTCGCGCCGCGCGCCGACGTGCCGCGCCTGCGGCTCGATCTCGCCGGCAAGGGCATCCCGTCCGGCGGCGGCGTCGGCTACGAGATCTTCGACAAGGGCGACGCCTTTTCCTCGACCAGCTTCGTCCAGAACATCAATCATCTGCGCGCGCTCGAAGGCGAGCTCTCGCGCACCATCCGCTCGATCGGGCGGGTGCAGGCGGCGCGCGTCCACCTCGTCATTCCGGAACGGCGCCTGTTCGAGCGCGACCGCGAGCCGCCGCGCGCCTCGATCGCGCTCAAGCTCGCCGGCGATCTCGACGCGGCCCAGGTCCGGGCGGTGCGCCATCTCGTCGCCTCGGCGGTGGACGGGCTGAAGCCGGAGCGGGTCTCGATCGTCGACGAGCGCGGCCGGCTTCTCGCCGACGGCGCCCAGGGCGAGCAGGGGCTCGCCGGCGTCGGCCTCGACGAGCGCCAAGGCGCGATCGAGCGGCGGATCAAGTCGCAGGTCGAGGATATCGTCGCCAGCATCGTCGGTCCCGGCCGGGCGCGCGTCCAAGTCTCGGCCTCGCTCGACAGCAACCGCATCGAAAGCCGCTCGGAGACCTTCGATCCCGAGAGCAAGGTCATCCGTTCGAGCCAGAACCGCAACGAGACCTCGACCACCAACGAGGCGCGCGAGGGCGTCACCGTCGGCAACGAGCTGCCGGGCGCGCAGCAGCCGAACCAGGCCCAGCAGGGCGTGCAGAAGGACGCCACCAACAAGAACGAGGAAGTCGTCAACTACGAGATCTCGCGCACCACGCGCACCGAGGTGCTCGAGGGCGGGCGCGTCCGCAAGCTTTCGGTCGCGGTGCTGGTCGACGGCACCTATGCCCGCGGGCAGGGCGCCGAGGCGAGCTATCAGCCGCGGACCCAGGAAGAGCTGGAACGGATCGGCCAGCTGGTGCGCACCGCGATCGGCTTCGACCGGCAGCGCGGCGATCAGGTCGAGGTCGTCAACCTGCGCTTCGCCGAAGGGCCGCAGGCGCAGGCCGATCTCGTCGAGCAGAGCCTGATGCAGCAGCTGCTCTCCTTCACCAAGGAGGACATGGTCCGCTTCGCCGAGATCGGCGTGATCTCGCTGCTGATCCTGATCGTGCTGATGGTGGTGGTGCGTCCGCTTCTGAAGCAGGTTCTGGCGCCCGAGCGCGACTTCCGGGCGATCCCGACCTTCATGCGCAATGGCGTGATCGTCACCACCGCCGAGCAGGGCACCGGTGATCCGGCGAACCTGCCCGCCGTCGCGGGCGGCACCGCAGGCGAGGGCGGGGATGGCGATGTCGCTGCTCCGTCCGAGCGGATGCTGGCGATCGCGCAGGTCAAGGGCCAGCTCAAGGCGCAGTCGGTCGAGAAGATTGGCGCCATGGTCGCGCAGAACCCGGCCGATTCGGTCGCAGTGCTGCGTGGCTGGATCCACGAAAAAGCACCGGCGTGAGGGGCTGAGCCATGGCCACGCGCTCCATAGCCACCCGAAGCGCCGGCGAGAGCGATCTCGCCGAGAGCTTTTCGGGGCAGCTGCCGGTGGTCTCCCTGGAGGCCATGACCGGCCCGCAGCGGGCGGCCGTCATCCTGCTGGTGCTCGGCGAGGACCATGGCCGGGTGATCTGGCAGGAGTTCGACGACGAGGAAATCCGGATCATCACCCGGGCGATGGCCGAGCTCGGCACGGTCGATTCCGACCAGGTCGAGCGGCTGATGCTCGAATTCGTCGGCAAGCTCTCCAGCGCCGGCGCGATCACCGGCTCCTTCGACCGGACGATTTCACTACTCGAGAAGATCCTGCCGACCGATCAGGTCGCCCTGATCATGGAGGAGATCCGTGGTCCGGCCGGCCGCAACATGTGGCAGAAGCTCGGCAATATCGACGCCGTCGTGCTCGCCAACTTCCTGAAGAACGAATACCCGCAGACCATCGCGGTGATCCTGTCGCGCATCCGGCCCGAGCATTCCGCCAATGTGCTGCGCAACCTGCCGGGCGAGCTCTCGATCGAGGTGGTCAGCCGCATGCTGCGGATGGAGTCGGTGCAGAAGGAAGCGCTCGACCATATCGAGAACACGCTGCGCACCGAGTTCGTCTCGACCCTGACGCAGCCGCGCCGGCGCGACCCACACGAGATGATGGCCGAGATCTTCAACGGCTTCGACCGCCAGACCGAGACGCGCTTCCTCGCGGCGCTCGATGCCACCAACCAGGAATCTGCCGAGCGCATCCGGGCGTTGATGTTCACCTTCGAGGACCTCGGCAAACTCGATTCCGCCGGGCTGCAGACGCTGATGCGCCAGGTCGACAAGGACACGCTGGCAAGGGCCCTCAAGGGGGCCGGCGAGGAGATGCGCAACTTCTTCCTCGGCGCCATGTCGCAGCGCGCCGCCAAGAACTTGCTCGACGACATGCAGGGGCTCGGCCCGCTGCGCCTCAAGGAGGTCGACGAGGCGCAGATGAAGATGGTGACGCTGACCAAGGATCTCTCCGAGAAGGGTGAGATCGTCATCTCCAAGGGCAATGCCGAGGACGAGCTGGTTTACTGATGGCCCCCGCCAAGAAATTCATGTTCGACACCGACTTCAGCGGCAACAGCCGCAAGGCGGTCGACGAGGGGGCGCTGGATGCGGCCCGGGCCGAGGGTTTCCACAGCGGCGTCGACCAGGCGCGTCGCGAGGCCGACCAGCAGACCGCGGCGCTGCTGTCGCAACTCGCCAGGTCCTGCCAGCAATTGCTGGCGCAGCAGGATGCCCGGCTCGCCGCGATCGAGGAGCAGGCGGCGCATCTCGCCGTGGCCGCCGCACGCGGCCTCGCCGGGGCGGCGCTGGCGGACAAGCCGTTGGTCCAGCTCCTTGCTGCCGCCCGCGAGTGCTTCGGCCATGCAAGGCAGGCACCGCATCTGGTGGTCCATGTGCATGAAAGCCTGGTCGAGACCGTCGAAGGCAAGCTCGCGGGGCTGGCGCGCGAGACCGGCTTTGCCGGCCGCGTCGTCGTGCTCGGCGAGCCCGATATCGCACCGGGCGACGGGCGCATCGAATGGGCCGATGGCGGCCTCGCCATCGACAGCGCGCAGCGCGACGGCGCGATCGAGGCGGCGATCAGAAGCGTATTTGGCCCGGCCGGATCGTCCGGCCAGGGAACGAGGTGACAGACATGGCCGACAACGACCTCAACCTGCCTCCGCTCAACCCGGCCGATCTTTCCTTCGACCACAACAACGATGCCTCGGTCGCCCGGTCCGGACCGGTGCCGGTCAAGACGGCCGAGGATCTGGAGCAGGTCTTCGACGTGCCGGTGACGGTCTCGGCGGTGCTCGGCTCCTCGCGCATCGCGGTCGGCGATCTCCTGCGGATTACGCCGGGCGCCGTGCTCGAACTCGACCGGCGCGTCGGCGAGGCCATCGACATCTTCGTCAACGAGCGCCTGGTGGCGCGCGGCGAGGTGGTCGTCGTGGAGGAACGCCTCGGCGTCACCATGACGGAAATCATCAAGGCCGACCGGTGACGAACCGGACGGCCAAAGCAGATCACGCAAGGAAGTCCTGACCCATGCGCCTCATCATCGTCGGCAGCCTCAAGGGCCAGCTCATCACCGCGGCGAAGATCGCCGTCTCGCATGGCGCCGCCGTGACCCATGCCGAAAGCGCCGAGCAGGCGCTCGCCGTGCTGCGTGCCAAGGGCGGCGATCTGCTGATGGTCGATGTCGAGCAGCCGATCGCCAAGCTGATCGCGGCGCTCGAGGCCGAGCGCATCCGCACCCCGCTCGTCGCCTGCGGGACCTCGACCGATGCCCGGGCCGCAGTGGCGG
>JAEXUU010000636.1 GCA_023452965.1 Pseudomonadota bacterium
TGTCGTCGGCGGCTGGCAGCCCCCGCTCGGCATCGCCCTGCGCGCCGACGGGCTTTCCGCCGCGCTGATCGCGATGACCGCGCTGGTGATCTCGGCGACCGGCCTGTTCGCGCGGGGCATGCAGGATCTTTCGCCCGAAACGCGCGATGGCCGGGCAGCGACGACCTTCTGGGCCCTGCTGCTCGCGACCTGGAGCGCACTGAACGCCGTCTTCCTCGGCGAAGACCTGTTCAACCTCTATGTCGCGCTGGAGCTGCTGACGTTTGCCGCCGTGCCGCTGGTCTGCCTTGATGGCCGGGCCGAGACCATGGCGGCGGCGCTGCGCTATCTGATGTTCGCGCTGCTCGGATCACTGCTCTATCTGCTCGGCGTCGGCCTGATCTACGGCACCTTCGGCACGCTCGACATCAGGATCCTGTCCGGGCTTGGCGACGGTGGCCCAGCCCTTTCCGTTGCGCTGGCGCTGATGATCACCGGGCTCCTCGCCAAGGCAGCCCTGTTCCCGCTGCATCTGTGGCTGCCGCCCGCCCATGCCGGCGCTCCGGCGGCAGCCAGCGCCGTGCTCTCTGCGCTGGTGATCAAGGCGCCGGTCTTCCTGATCCTACGCCTCGTGCTCGATATCGCGCCGCCGGAGGCCGCAGCCTTCGCCGGACAGCTCCTCGCCGTGCTCGGGGCCTCGTCGATCCTGTTCTGCAGCGTCATGGCGCTCAGGCAGGCGCGGCTCAAGCTGATGATCGCCTATTCGACGGTGGCGCAGATCGGCTATCTCTTCATCGTCTTCCCGCTCGCATCGGGGCCGGACCGGATGCCACCCTGGGAGACCATCGCCTGGACCGGCGGCACGCTGCAGCTCGTCTCGCATGCGCTCGCCAAGGCCGCGATGTTCCTGGCGGCCGGCGTGGTCGCAGAGGCTTTCGGCCATGACCGCATCGCCGATCTCGGCGGCTTCGGCCGCGCCCTGCCGCTCAGCGCCGCTGCCTTCGGCCTCGCCGGCCTCTCGCTGATGGGCATTCCACCGAGCGGCGGCTTCATCGCCAAATGCCTGCTGCTGACCGCGGCCGTGATCAACGGCCATCCCTGGCTGGCGGCGACCATCCTGGCCGGCGGCCTGCTCGCCGGCGGTTATGTCTTCCGCGTGATCAACACCGCCCTCGCCAGCCCCGCTTTGCCGCTCGCCGCGCAAAGGGTCATCCCGCGGCGGCTCGAGATGACGGCGCTCGCCCTCGCGGTGGCAGCGGTGCTGCTCGGCTTCATCCCGCTCGAGCCTTTCGGCCTGCTGCAGATCGGCCGCTCCGGCCTGGCTACGGCGGTGGCGCCATGACCGTCTCCGGCTCGCTCCTCGCCGCGACCATCCTGCTGCCGCTCGCCATGGCGGCCTGCTGCCTTTCCGGCCCTTTCCGGGCACGGGCGCCGTCCCTGCTCGTCCTCGCCCCGCTCCCCGGGCTGCTCGCCGCGCTTCTGGTGCCGGACGGGAGCTCGGCCCTGTTCCCAGCGCCCTTTCGCCTGTCGCTGATGCTCGACCGGCCGGGCGCGATCCTGCTCGGCGGCGCCGCCCTGCTGTGGAGTGCCGCTGGCGCCTTCGCCGCGTCCTATATGCGCAGCGACCCGGCCAAAGCGGGCTTTGCGGTCTGGTGGCTGCTCACCCTCGCCGGCAGCCTCGGCCTGTTCATCGTCCGCGACATCGCCAATTTCTACCTGCTCTTCACCCTGGCGAGCCTCGCCGCCTACGGCCTCATCGTCCATGAGCAGACCGCGCACGCCCACCGCGCCGGGACCGTCTATGTCGTTCTGGCGCTGCTTGCCGAGGCCTTCCTGCTGCTCGCCTTCGTGATGCTCGCCGCCGGCCATCCCGACCCCAACCCGGCGATCCGCGAGGTGGTCGCGACGCTGCCCGCCTCGCCGCTGCGCGACGCGATCGTCACGCTCCTCATCCTCGGCTTCGCCTTGAAGCTCGGCCTCGTCCCGCTGCATGTCTGGCTGCCGCTCGCCCATCCGGCCGCGCCGATGCCAGCTTCGGCGGTGCTCAGCGGCGTCGTGGTCAAGGCCGGCGCGATCGGGCTGATCCGCTTCCTGCCCTTCGAGGCCGGCCTGCCCTTCTGGGGCACGCTGCTGATCGGCGCCGGCTTCGTCACCGCCTATTACGCCGCCATCGTCGGCGTCACACAGACCCGCGCCAAGACGATCCTGGCCTATTCCACGGTCAGCCAGATGGGCCTGCTCGCCGTGCTGCTCGGCACCGGGCTGGAGAATGCCGACCCCGGCGCGACCAGCCTCGTTGCCTACTACGCCGTGCACCACACGCTGGTGAAGGGCGCGCTCTTCCTGGCGGTCGGCGTCCTCGCCGCAACCGGCGGGGCGCGGCTGCAGCCGGCGCTGCTGCTGACCGCCATTCTCGCGCTCAGCCTCGGCGGCATGCCGCTGACCAGCGGCGCGCTCGCCAAGCTCGCGAGCAAGCCGATGCTCGGATACGGGCTCGTCAGCGATGCCATGGCGCTGGCCGGCGCCGGCAGCACGATGCTGATGCTACATTTCACCCTGGTCGTCGCCCACGACGTCAGGGACAATCCAGCCTCGGTCGCGCCGGCAGGACAGCTCATCCCCTGGCTCGCGGTCGCCGCCGCCTCGCTGATCCTGCCCTGGTCGCTCTACCCGGCCATCTCGGGAGAACCGCTGGCCAACCTGGTCCAGCCCGATGCGCTCTGGAAACTGATCTGGCCGATGCTGCTCGGCGCCCTCGCCTTGCTGCTCGTCCGGCGCTTCGAACACTTGCCGGGAGCCATTCCGGAAGGCGACATCGTCGTCCTCGCCGAAGCGGGGACGCCCGCCATTGCCCGTCTTGCCGCTTTCGTCGAGCGGGCCGATGCTCATCTGCGCCGCTGGCCGGTGGCCGGGCTGTTGCTGCTGGCGCTCGCCATCCTCATCGGCGGCGCCTTGATGCTCCAGGCCTGACGGACCGCGCAGGGCAAGTACAGGACCGGACCCGATTTGACCCCGATCGAGAGCACAGCCGTCGTCACCGCGATCACGATCGCCCTGTTCGCCTGGAACAGGCTGCCGGTGATCATCGTCGCCATCGGTGCCGCGCTGGCGCTCTGGGCGACCGGTGCCGTCACGCTCGAACAGGCGATGGCCGGCTTCGGCGATCGCGCCGTGCTCTTCATCGCCAGCCTGTTCATCGTCAGCGCCGCGTTGGAGAAGACCGGCGTCACCGCCTGGGCCGGGCAGCTCCTCATCGCCAAGGCCGGCGAGAACAAGCGTACCCGCCTGCTGATCATCATCATGGCGGCAGTCGGCTGTCTCAGCGCGCTGATCAGCGGCGGCGGGGCGGTCGCCGCCTTGATGCCGGTCGTGGTGATGGCGGCGATCCGCCTGCGCCAGTCACCCTCCCAGCTCCTGATGCCGCTCGCCTTCGCCGCCCATGCCGGCTCGAACCTGCTGCTGACCGGCGCCCCGAAGAACATTCTCGTCTCGGAAGCGCTCGAGGATGCCGGCATGAAGGGCTTTGCCTTCGCCGAGTTCGCGCTGGTCGGCCTGCCGCTGCTCGCCGGCACGATGCTGATCATCCTCCTGCTCGGAAAATACCTGCTGCCGGCCCAGAGCAGCGCCCGGCTGCCCGCCGATTTCAGCCGTCACGCCCAGACACTGGTCGAGCATTACGGGCTCAGCGACGGCGTCTTCCGCCTGCGCGTGCGCTCGACCTCGCTCTATCTCGGCAAGGCCCCGGCCGAACTCGATCTCGCCGGCGATCCGCGCCTCCAGCTCATCGCCGTCCAGGAAGGCGCCACGGGCAAGCCGCTGCGCGCGCCAGCCATCTCGGTCGGCGACTATCTCCTGGTGAAGGGCGAGGCCGAGGCGATCGCCAATCTCGCCGCCGAGAAGCATCTCGCCCTCCGCGAGGACGGCGCAGACGACGAAGCGGGACCGAGCCTGTTCAACCGCCGCTCCGGCCTCGCCGAGGTCGTCATCCCGCCCCGTTCCGCCCTGATCGGCCGTGCCATGTTCCCGGGCATGATCACCGACAGCGGCGATCTCGTGGTGCTGGCGGTGCAGCGCGCGGGCGTCGACCTCGAAACGGGGGACGTGCTGCAGCCCGGCGACACCATCCTGCTGGAGGGCAGCTGGAAGGCGCTCGATGTCCATCTCGCGGATCCCGACGTGCTGGTCGTCAACTCGCCGGACCTCGGCCGGCGCCAGGCCGTGCCGATGGGCGCCGGCGCCGGCGTCGCGGTCGCGGTGCTGGCCGGCCTCGTCGTCATGCTCGCCACCGGGATCGTGCCGCCGGCGGTGGCCGGGCTGGTCAGCGCCGGCGTGCTGATCCTCGCCGGCACGATTTCCGTCGAGCAGTCCTACCGCGCCATCAACTGGACGACCGTGATCCTGGTCGGCGCGATGATGCCGCTCTCGACCGCCATGGTGCAGTCGGGCGCGGCGCAGCTCGTCGCCGACCATCTCGTCGCCCTGACCGGCGGGGCCGGGCCGGTCGTCTTCCTCGCCGGGCTCTTCGTGCTGACAGCCAGCCTCGGCCAGATCATGAGCAATACCGCAACCACCATGCTGGTCATCCCGATCGCCATGGCGGCGGCCGCCGGCATGGGCGTCTCGCCGCGGCCGATCCTGATGAGCCTGTGCATCGCCGGCGCGGCGTCCTTCCTGACGCCGATCGCGACCTCGACCAACATGATGGTGATGGGCCCGGGCGGCTACAGCTTCAACAGCTACTGGAAGCTCGGCACGCCCCTGATGATCTGGTTCTTCATCATGGCGGTGTTCTACGTGCCCCTGGTCTGGCGCTTCTGAGGCCAGAGCATTTTCAAGCGAAGCGGGTATCGGTTCGCGTGAAGAGAATGCCAGAAGAACAAGGCTTAGTTCTTCGCCGGCACCGCCGTGGATGCCGGAGCGCCCGCCTGCAGCTTCTCGTCGACCCTGTCGATCAGATAGGGGAAGAACGGGTTCGACGACATCCGCAGCAGCGAATCGAGGTTGACGATCAGCGTGCCGCGCTCGCCCCGCGCCGCGACCGAGCCGAGCTTGATGCCGAAATCCTCGGCCGGGTCGGGCTTCAGCCCGTAGAGCCCGTCCGTCACCGGAAACGGCAGCGCGACATGGGAGAGCGAGAAGACGTCGAACGGGTATGACAGGCCGAGATCGCGCACGGTCTCGGTCGAGGCGCCGGCTTCCGTCACGCGCTCGACCACGTCGCTGGAATCCTCGCTGGCATTGGTGATCACCGTGAGCCGGAAGTTCCGCGGCGGTGCGGGCAGTATCCGGGTCAGCAACGTGTCCGAGGTCGTGCTCAGGAGCGGCCCGAACTTGGCCGCGCGGTTCAGGTCGAACAGCACGAGCTCGCTGCCATTGGCCGGGAGATGGGCATAGAACGAGTTGATGATCGCCCGCGTGCTCACGGTGAAGTCCATCACCGACTGGAAGGTGAGCGTCGGCGCGAGATCCTTCAGCCGGCCCTCCCGCCCGAGCCGTACGATCTTCTGCTGCAGAGCCTGGGTCAGGAGGTGCGACTGCCGGGCCCCGTTGACCGGGAAGGAGTTGTACTTGAACGGGTTGAACTCCGGCAGCACGCCGAGCCAGGCCGCCTTGGCGAAGGCCGGCAGGATCGCAGGCAGGCCCGCCAGCCCGGCGAAGCGCGCAAAGGCGGTGATACCGACCATCGGCGAGATCAGGACGAGCCGCTCCGGCCGCGCCAGCTCCTTGTTCTCGAGCGCTTCCAGCGCATACATCAGCGCGAGCGCCCCGCCATTGGAGAAGCCGACCAGATGCAGCGGCGCGGCGGCATCGACCCGCTTGCGCGCCTCCCTGACCGCAAGGCGCGTCGCCGCCAGCCAGTCCTCCCATTCGACCTCGGTCAACCCGGCCGGGACCGTGCCGTGCCCCGGGAGCCGGATGGCGATGGCGACGAAACCGCGGTCGCGATACTGCCGCGCGACATGGCGCAGGCTGTAGGGCGAATCCGTCAGGCCATGCAGGAAGACGGCGGCACCGACCGGCTTGCCGTCGGGCTCCATCACATAGGAGCGGTTCCAGTCCTGCTTGAAATGGGCGGGGTGGATCGCGCTGCCGTCGAAATAGCGGTTGACCGGGACCCGCTCCTCCGGATCGAGCTTCTGTGTCACCTCCGCCCGCACGCTGGCGAAGGCCTTGTCCTCGGCCTTGAGGTAGTCACCCCAGCCGGCGCGATCGAGCTGCTTGATCGAGAGCTCCTCCGGCACGAAGGTGTGCCAGGGTTCGAGCGGCGCGCCCCTCTGGGTGTCATAGATCCGCAGCCCCAGCAGGGACAGCGCGACGATCGCGAGGACCGCGCCCCCGCGCTTCAACGTCTTGCCGATGAACCTGCGCATGCCCTGGACCTTCGAGACCTTGTCGATGCTGGCTGGGCGCTAAGCTCAGGCCGCCGCCCGCCTCGTGGCGAGCGCGATCGCGATATAGGCCCAGCCGGCAAAGAGAAGCGAGACGCCGACCAGCGTGCCCGGCGTGTAGATGCCGCCGCCGGGGAGCTGCATCGCCATGACGACGCCGACGAGGATGGTGACGATGCTCGACAGGAACATCCAGACGACGCCGTTCTGCGCCCGCATCCTGATCGCAAGGCCGAGCTGGGCGACGCCTTCCGCCATCAGCACCAGCGCAATCACCAGGGTGATCGCGATCGCCCCCTTCATCGGGTTGAAATAGACCAGGAGCCCGCCGAGCAGCTCGACCAGGCCGATCAGCAACTGCCAGAGGAAGCCGCCCCATTCCTTCACCGAGAAGGCGTGGAACACCTTCAGCGCCCCGACGATGGCGAGCAGCAGGCCGAGGAACAGGGTCACGGCCATGGTCGAGAGCGCGGGACTCGCGATCGCGGCAATGCCGGCGACGATGAGGACGATGCCGAGCGCGATCAGCTTGCCCGAGACCAGCCGGGCGAGGCTTGCGCCAGATGGGTTTCCTGAATGCTGCGCCATGATCTGCCCCATCTGCCGTTGCCAAGCCGGCTCGCCGCCGAGCCGCCGCGACCTGCAGCGAGCTTCGGGCGCATTATACCGCCATTTTGCAGTTATGGCCCGGCGCAGCCGAAGATGGATCAGCAGGGAATCCCAAAGCTAGTCACGGAGTCCCGTTTTGGTCGGCGCAGCTCCCGCGTTCAGCCGCAGCCGCTGTCCTCGCCCTTGCCCGCATTGAGGATCGGCCAGAAGCCGGCGAGCCAGATCGCGAAAGACGCCGACCAGAGCAAGGCCGCCAGCGTGTAGTGCAGACCTGCCAGGCCGGCGCCGATGCCGAGTTCCGGCAGCGTTCGGACGAGGCCGGCGGCCGCCATCGCCGCCAGCGCGAGTTTGGCGGAGGCCGGCAGCACGAGGTCGCGCCCGCTATGGCGCAGGCCGGCGATGACGAAGACCGCCATCACCGCGAGCCCGAGCGCACCGACCGAGAGGAGGTGCAAGCCCGTCATCGGCGAGAGCGGGGCGCCGAGCCCGGAAAGGCCGATGGCGAGGAAGCCGAGCCCGCCATAGGCGTTGGCGGCCGCGAGTGCCAGCACCTCCGCCCGCAGCACGGCGCGTCCGATGAACCACTCGGCCAGGCGGTCGAAGAAGGCCGCGGCCGCCGCCAAAGCGAGCCAGGCCGGGACAGCCGAGTCCGGCCAGAGCAGCGCCGCGGCAAGCTGGAGCGCGACCAGGCCGGCCGTCAGGTTCTGGCGGCCGGGGTGGGGGCGATAGGGCGTCGTCTCGCCGCTCGGATCGAGCGCATGGTTGACCACCACGACATTGATCCGGGCGATGGCGAGCGAGAGGAAGACCAGGAAGACGGCGAGCGCGGCATGCAGCAGCCGCCCGGAAAGCGCCGTCGCACCCGTCAGCCAGGCGGCGCGGATCGCGAGCTCGAGCAGCGCGAAGATGGCGACCCAGAGCGCGAAGGAGCCATGACGGGTGCTGCGGCGCGCGATCAGCGGCGCGGCGACGAAGAAGAACAGCAGCAGGAGAAAGGCAAGGTCGGTCGCCGCAGCTACGATGATCAGCGCATCGGCGCCGGCGAGACCGATCAATCGGCCCGGCAGCCAGAGCCCGGCGAGCAGCAGCAAGGCCCTGCCGCTGCGGGCTTTCGTATCCGTCCATTCCGGCATGGCCGAGGCGAGGAAGCCGGCGAGCGCCGCGCCATAGGTGCCGAAGATCATCTCATGGGCGTGCCATTGCCCGGGCGGAACCTCGCGCGCGAAGGGCAGGCCGAGGCCGAACAGCACGACCCAGGCGAGCGGCAGCAACACGGCATGGGCGGCCGCGAGCGGGAAGAACAGCTTGAGCCCTTCGGCGAGCAGGGGATGGCGGACGCTCCTGGCAGCGTCGATGCTGTGCTGGCTCATGCCCTGTCCCGATCCGGGTCGAACAGCTCGGCGAAGGCGGGCTCGTGCATCCAGCCCTGGACCATCTCGAAGATCGCCCGGTCGTCGCGCGCGCCGGGCGTGCCCGCGATCGTTCGGTCGACGAGAATGCTGCCGTCGCGGCCGGACATGACGACGATGCGGTGGGCCAGCCGCACCGCCTCCGAGAGATCGTGCGTGACGAACAGCGCCGAGAATTTCTCGCGCGCCGAGGCGGTGATGACGAGATCCTGCAGGACGCGCCGCAGGCCGACATCGACCGCCGTGAACGGCTCGTCGAAGAAGACCACCTCCGGATCGACCGCAAGCGCCCGGGCCACCGCCGCGCGCTGGCGCATGCCGCCGGAGAGCTCCGCCGGGTACTTGTCGAGATCGCGCGGGTGCAGGCCGACCTCGGCGGCGCGCGCCGCGG
>JAEXUU010000687.1 GCA_023452965.1 Pseudomonadota bacterium
TTGAAGCTCTCTGACTTCAGCATCAGCTCGATGCTTTGGGCGGTTGCGCTATCGTCTTCGATCAGCAGAACCCGCATGTCACGTCCCCAATTTCGCCCCGAGGCCAGCGATCCGAATTGACTCCGCCCCGAACCCCCACGGCCCTGGACGGCGAAAGCTTGCCTGATGAAACGCCACGCGACACGCTACGGGGAAATGGTTAACAAACCCTGATTCCCGGGCGCAAGCGCTTCTTCGGAGAAAGCTAACGATCCTTGTCGAGGTGAGTCGAATTTGACACGGATCGATCTGGCTTCAGCCGCGAAAGCGCCCTTCGCGGAAGCTCGCCCCGAGGATTTGCCCGAAAACGGCACCTCCCAGCGGCATAGCTTCGAAACGCAGTGTTAATCACAGAGGTAAATGAAAGGTTGACGGCAGGCATCATGAGCGGTGCGCAACGCGATCCCGAACGGCTTTCCCACCTCACCGCCATCATCGGTGGCATCGAGGGCACGACCGTCTATGGCCGGGTCACCGCCGTCCGCGGCCTGATGGTCGAGGTTTCCGGACCGATCTCGGCGATGAGCCTCGGCGGGCGCGTCGGCATCGAAATCGCCGCCGGCACCCGGATTCCCTGCGAAGTCATCGGTTTTTCGGGCGACAAGGCCCTGGTCATGCCCTTCGGCGGGCTCGACGGCGTCCGGCGCGGCTGCCCCGCCTATGTCGAGCGCACGGTGCCGGGCCTGCGCCCGACCTCCGCATGGCTCGGCCGCGTCGTCGACGCGCTCGGCCGGCCTGTGGATGGCGGCCCGGCCCTGCCGCTCGGCGAGAGGACGATCCCCTTCCGCAACGACCCGCCGCCGGCCCATGCGAGGCGCCGCGTCGGCCCGCCGCTCGATCTCGGCGTGCGGGCGCTCAACCCCTTCCTGACCTGCTGCCTCGGCCAGCGCATGGGCATCTTCGCCGGCTCCGGCGTCGGCAAATCGGTGCTGCTATCGATGTTGGCGCGCTATGCCCGCGCCGACGTCAACATCATCGGCCTGGTCGGCGAGCGCGGCCGCGAGGTCCAGGAATTCCTGCAGGACGATCTCGGGCCGGACGGACTCGCCCGCTCGGTCGTCGTCGTCGCCACCTCGGACGAACCGGCGCTGATGCGCAAGCAGGCGGCGCTGACGACGCTGGCGCTGGCCGAGTTCTTCCGCGACCAGGGCCTGCAGGTGAGGTGCCTGATGGACTCGGTCACCCGCTTCGCGATGGCGATGCGGGAGATCGGCCTCGCCGCCGGCGAGCCGCCGACCACCAAGGGCTACACGCCGACGGTCTTCGCCGAATTGCCGCGCCTGCTCGAACGGGCGGGCCCCGGCACCGGCGACGGCGCCATCACGGGCCTGTTCACCGTGCTCGTCGATGGCGGCGACCATGACGAGCCGGTCGCCGACGCGGTGCGCGGCATTCTCGACGGCCATATCGTGATGGAACGCGGCATTGCCGAACGGGGCCGCTATCCGGCGGTGAACGTGCTGAAATCGGTGTCGCGTACCATGCCGCGCTCCTGCGACCCGGCCTATTATCCGGTCGTCCAGAAGGCTCGCGCCACACTCGCGACCTATGCCGACATGGAGGAGCTGATTCGCCTCGGCGCCTATCGCCAGGGCGCCTCCGCCGAGGTCGACGAGGCGATCCGCCTCAACCCCGAGCTCGAGGCCTTCCTGAAACAGGCCAAGGACGAGGCGACGGGGCTGGGCGACGGCTATGCCAGGCTCGCCCGCATCATGGGGATGTGAGCACCGCTCTTCTCAAGCTCTGGCGAAATAGCCGAGCAGCGCCTGGGCCTGCGGGGAGGACCAGTCCGCCTCCCCGAGAATATAGCCTCGCACTCCGCCGCGCGGATCGACCGCATAGGTGATCGGCTGGCCTTCGGAAAGCGAGAACGGCGATTCGCTGCCATCGTCGCGCGGCGCCGAGAGCCGCGTGCCGCCATGGTCGAGGAAGACCGGAAGCCGCTTGACGCCGAGCCGGGCGAGATAGGACCTCACATGCGCCGGCTCGCGCTCGTCGGTGGCGATCGTCAGGAGATCGATCCCGCCCTGCCGCAACTGCGCCAACTGACGTTCGAAGCGCGGCAGCTCGATCCGGCAGACCGGGCACCAGGTCGCCCAGAGATAGACCAAGGTGACCTTCCCGTTTGTCGGCTTCGCCAGAGCCGGCTTGCCGTCCAGCCGCGCCAGCGCCAGCGGCGTCATGGTGACGACCGGGTCTAGCTCCCTGAACTGATAGCGCGAGGTGCGGAAGACCGGCGGACGCTCGCCGGCCTTAGCCGGGATGGCGAGCCCGGCGAGCAAGGTCGGAAGGACCACGCGGCGGGAGAAGAGTGGAAGCGGCATCGGGCTCGGGAGTTTCTCAGTAGATCCACGCGCCTCGCCGGGGCGGTGGCGCGATCATCCGGCAACCGCGGAAACTGCGGCACAGAACCGTTGCCGCCCTAACACGGCACGCTCAAGGCACCAGCCGCGACATTTGCGCCCGCCAGTCTCAAGTCCTGAGGCGACGCACCAGCGCGACCATCGCCAGCAGCGCCGCGAACTGGATCATGGCCGAGATGTAGAGCGTTCCGGACGGGCCGATCCGCTCGATCATCAACGCGAACAGCAGTGGCGCGGCCGCGAAGGTCAGGTTCTGCGGAACCGCAAGCCGCCCCAACATGCTGCCGAATCCGTGCCGGCCGAACAGCGCCAGCGGCAAGGTCGCGCGGGCGACCGCTATCACCCCCATCGCAGCGTTGAACAACAGGATGAAGGCGACCGCGACCGGAGCAGCCCCCGGCGCGAGCGCCATCAGCAGGCAGGACAGCGGTCCGAGCGCGAGCCCCCCGAGCGCGACGCGCTCGACCGGCAGCCGATGGCCCGCCACCGCATCGATGGCCCGGGCGACAAGGGTCGCAGGGCCGCTGAGTGTGGCGATCGCCACCGCAGTGGCATTGCTGAGCCCGGCGTTCTGCATCAGCCCGATCACGTGCAGCGGCAGCCCCCAGGAGACAAGGCCGCTGGCGGAGAAGCTCAGTGCCATCAGCCAGAAGGTCGCGCGCCGTGCCGATGGCGGCACCCGGCCTTCATCGGCAGTCTCCTGCCCGGCATCGACAGTTTCGCCCGTAGGCTTCATCCGGTAGCGCGGGATGGCAAGGTGGATGGGCAGGACGATGAAGAGCTGGATCGCCGCGAAAATCAGGAGGCAGACGCGCCAGCCATAAGCGGCGGTCAGCGCCGCCGTCAGCGGCCAGAACACGCTGGAGGCGAGCCCGGTCACCAGCATCATCAGGCCGATGACCTTGCGCGTGCGCTCGCCCATCAATTGCGCCACCGTGACGTTGCCGGTGTTGGCGAGTTGCATCGCGTGGCCGATGCCGATGACGAACCAGGTCGCCAGATAGCTTATCGGCCCCTGCACCTGCGAGAGCAAAGCGAGTCCGATCGCGGCGATCACCGCACCGACGCACATCGCCTGGCGCGTGCCACGCTGGTCGAGATGACGCCCGAGCGACGGCGAGAGCGCGGCGCCGGTGATCAGCAGGATGGTCACCCCGCTGAAGACCACCGCCGGGCCGAGGCCGAGATCGCGGTCGAGATAGGCCGCAAGGACCGATGGCGAATAGTAGATCGAACCCCAGCCGATGATCCGGGTGAGGGCGAGGCCGGCAAGCAGCGGCCCATATTGGGGAAGACGGAAAGGGCCGGGCAAGACGATGGTCCCGCAGCACTTTTGCTGCTGATTCTTGATAACGCCGAGACTAGGCGAGGCCGCGTCCGGTCGGCAGGCTCCATGGCGCAGATGCAACATGCGTCAAATGCGGCCATTGCCGGTAAGGAACGGTCAACCTCCTTGCGCCATTGTCCTTTTCGTCTCGCGTAAGTCGTTCGGGCGCCGTGCCGAGGGGTTGGCACGCCGCCATGCGTAATCAGGAGTAAGAGCCGACATGAAGTCGCGAGAGACCCTTTTGCGTCTCAAACGGTTCCAGGTGGACGAGAAGCGCCGCCGCGTGAGCCAGATCGAGATGATGATCGCCGAGTTCCACCGGATGGCGGGCGATCTGGATCGCGAGATCCAGAACGAGGAAAGCCGCGCCGGGATCTCCGATCCCGCCCATTTCGCGTACCCGACCTATGCCAAGGCGGCGCTCGGTCGCCGGGATAATCTGCGCCAGTCGGCCGACAACCTGCAGGGCCAGCTCGAAGAGGCAAAGGGTGAGTTGCAGGAGGCCTTCGAGGAGATGAAGAAGGTCGAGATCCTCGAGGACCGCGAGCGCGCCACCGAGCGTGCCGCCGACGCCGCCCGCGATCAGGCGATGATGGACTCGATCGGCCTGCGCTCCTCGCGCCCCGGCATGTAAGCCCACAGTCGCATCATTCGATCACCGGATGATGCGGCACGGAGGCTCGCGGCATATGGCCCGCGAGCCTTGGATCGTCGACCACCTCGACGCTGCGCTTGAACGCCCTGAATCCGGAGCGCTGGTAGAATTCCGGCGCTCCCTGATGATCGAGCGTGCAGGTGTGTACCCAGAAGCGTGAGATCGGCCGGGCCCAGGCCAGTTCCAGCGCCCGGTTCATCAGCCAGCGCCCCGCGCCCTTGCCGAGCACGCTTTCCTCCAGGCCGAAGAAGGCGAGCTCGCCCTCGCCCGCCTCGCGGAAGTCCAGCTCCAGCAATCCGACATCGCGCCCCTCGAGGCGCACGACGAAGCACAGCACCGCCGCGTCGCCGAGGATCGCCTCGCTATGGGCCGCCGGCTTGACCAGGCGGCTGAACCACATCCAGCGCTCGCCCAGCACCCGGTACATGGCGAGATAACGCGCCGTGTCGGGCGCGCCGATCGGCTCCAGCGTCAACCCCTCGGTGCCCGGCGGGTCCTGCCTCACTGGCGGCGCGGCGGTCATTTCGAGCGAGGTGACGATGGCGGCGACCTTGCCCGGCGGCAGGTCGGTGACGCCGTTGAGGCTGATGGAAAAGGTCTCGGACATGGGGCTCCGCCGGGGCGACGCCCGGGCTCGATTCGTTTCGCCGCGATCATGACATGATCCCGGCCCAACTGGACCAGGCCGGCTGTTCGTCCGGCAGCCCGCCCACAGGCGATGCCCGGCCTAACCCGGTACGCCCTGACGGCGGCCTAGTGCTTCGAAAGGATATTGTATGACCATCGACCGCAGGCTTTTCGCCGGTCTCGCCCTGTCCGGCGCCCTCGCCTCCACCGGCTCCGCCTTCGCCCAGAGCCATCAGGGCCACGGCAGCCATGGCGCCAGCGCCGCGGACAGCGCAGCGACCACCGCCTACAAGGCGGTCAACGACAAGATGCACAAGGACATGATGGTTGCCTTCACCGGCGACGCCGATGCCGATTTCGTCCGCGGCATGATCCCGCACCACCAGGGCGCGATCGACATGGCCAAGGTCGTGCTTGCCCATGGCAAGGACCCGGAGCTGCGCAAGCTGGCGAATGCGATCATCACCGAACAGGAGAAGGAGATCGCCTTCATGCGGGACTGGCTCAAGAAGAACGGCCACTGACCGACCTTGCGGCAAGTGGCTCGGCTGAAACGAAATACGGTCGCGCCGCTTGCCCTCGCTGCCGGCCGCTGGCAGAGAGAACGAACGCGACCCGCGCGGATTTCGCATGCGCCGGCTGCAGATTGCGCATAGCCTCGATACCTCCCTCGCCGTCCGGCCGCCTGCGGGTTTCATGAAGAAGTATCTCGACTATCTCTGGCCGCTGATCGGCCTCGTCGCTGTCATCTGGTCCGTCGAGCTGCTCTGGGACAAGCTCAAGACCGACGCCCTGACCAACGAGGCGATGAGCGCGCGCCTCGATCATGCCGGACTCTGGGACAGCATCGCCATCGTCGCCGGCGGCATCGGCCAGAAGATTGCGCTGATCCCGCCCGCCGCTTTCTTCCATGCCGGCCTTGCGACATTGGTCGCCTATGCCGCGCTCGCCTGGTACGACCGCATCGCGCTGCTCCATCTCGGCAAGGAGAAGGGCATTTCCTGGCCCTATATCTCGCTCTGCTCCTTCGTCACCTATGCGCTGTCGCACAATATCGGCGCCTCGGTGTTCTCCGGCGGCATGGTGCGCTACCGCGCCTATCACGCGAAGGGGCTGACCGCGGCAGAGATCGCGGTGCTCGTCGCCCTGTGCTCCTTCACCTTCGCCTTCGGCACGATCCTGCTGCTCGGCCTCGTCCTCGTCGGCGAGCCGCAGATCTTGCGCCCGCTCCATCGCCTCTCGCAATGGTTCGGGATCGGCGACACGCAGGCGAGGCTGATCGGCTTCGGCCTCCTCGCCTTCTGCGTTCTCTACACGATCGGCTCCTGGCTGCGCTTCAAGCCGCTCAGGATCGGCAAGTTCGAGCTGGTCTATCCTCGCCTGCCGATCGTCGCACGGCAGTATCTCGCCGCGCCGCTGGAACTGATGGGGGCAGCCGGCATCATCTATTTCGCCCTGCCGGACCAAGGCAATCCCGGCTTCTTCATCGTGCTCGGCGCCTTCCTGATCTCGTTCTCGGCCGGTCTGCTCAGCCAGGTTCCCGGCGG
>JAEXUU010000763.1 GCA_023452965.1 Pseudomonadota bacterium
CACCGCGAGCCGGTGTGGATGAGCCACGGCGACCGCGTGACGGCCCTGCCGGAAGGCTTCCACGTCATCGCCACCTCGGAAGGCGCGCCCTTCGCCGCCATCGCCGACGAGACGCGCAAGATCTACGGCGTGCAGTTCCACCCCGAGGTCGTGCACACCCCGCGCGGCGCCCAGCTGCTGAAGAACTTCACCCACGGGGTGGCGGGCCTGACCGGCGACTGGACCATGGCCGCCTATCGCGACGAGCAGATCGCCAAGATCCGCGAACAGGTCGGCGACGCTAAGGTCATCTGCGGCCTGTCGGGCGGGGTCGACAGCTCGGTCGCCGCCGTGCTGATCCACGAGGCCATCGGCGACCAGCTGACCTGCGTCTTCGTCGACACCGGTCTGCTGCGCAAGGACGAGGCCAAACAGGTCACGGAACTGTTCCGCGAGCACTACAACATCCCGCTGGTGCACGTTGACGCCTCGAAGGAATTCCTCGGCGAACTGGCCGGGATTTCCGACCCAGAAACCAAGCGCAAGACTATCGGCCGCGTCTTCATCGAGGTGTTCGACCGCGAGGCCGCCAAGATCGAAGGCGCCGCCTTCCTGGCCCAGGGCACCCTCTATCCCGACGTGATCGAGAGCGTGTCCCCGACCGGCGGCCCCTCTCACGTCATCAAGAGCCACCACAACGTCGGCGGCCTGCCGGACTTCATGAAGCTGAAGCTGGTCGAGCCCCTGCGTGAACTGTTCAAGGACGAGGTTCGGGCGCTAGGCCGCGAACTGGGCCTGACCGACGCCTTCGTCGGCCGCCACCCGTTCCCCGGACCGGGCCTGGCCATCCGCATTCCCGGCGAGATCACGCCGGACGCCGTCGCCACCCTGCAGGACGCGGACGCCATCTATCTGGACGAGATCCGCAAGGCGGGCCTGTACGACGACATCTGGCAGGCCTTCGCCGTGCTGCTGCCGGTCAAGACGGTCGGCGTCCAGGGCGACGCCCGCACCTATGAGAAGGTGCTGGCCCTGCGCGCCGTCACCTCGACCGACGGCATGACGGCCGACTTCTACCAGTTCCCCTGGGACGTCCTGGCCAAGACCGCCACGCGCATCATCAACGAAGTCCGCGGCGTCAACCGCGTCGTCTATGACGTGACGTCGAAGCCGCCGGGCACCATCGAGTGGGAATAATTCCGACCTTTCGGCAGCTTTCGATACCGCTTCCGAAAGCGTCGATAAGTCACTGACACAAAAGTGAATTTTGACGAGACCCTTCGAAGCCTTTCGGAGGGTCTCTTTTTTGTGATGACGGCTTTCCTGACGGTCTCGCGTCCGTTGCCCCCGCCGGCTCTGCTCCATACCGTCACCGCTTCCAAGGCGTCCTGACGGTCTTTTTTCTGGAACAAGTATCTGAATTGTTTGCGGAAAATTGCTTCGAAAGGCCCCGAAAACGCCTGACGGTCTTTTGGAAGGGGAAATGGCATGCTTACCGACGCAGAACTGAGGAATACACGAGGAAAATCAAAGGCGTATAAAAAGACCGACAGGGACGGTCTTTACGTGCTCGTAACACCGTCAGGAGGCATCGCGTTCAAGTACGACTATCGCTTCAACGGGAGGCGCGAGACGGTCACCTTCGGGTCCTACGGGCTGACCGGCCTGTCGCTCGCCAGGGCCCGGGAGAAGCTCATCGAAGCCAAGCGGATGATCGCCGAAGGCGTGTCGCCGGCTCTGGAAAAGCAGCGCGCCAAGAGGCGGCTCCGGGAGGCCCGCGACTTCGCCCATGTGGCGCAGAAGTGGATGGAGGAGGCGCCCATGGCGGACAGCACGCGCAACATGCGGCGTTCCATCTTTAATCGGGAGGTCCTGCCGCAGTGGCGCAATCGGCAGCTGGGCGAGATCACGCCGGATGACCTGCGCGCCCATTGCAAGTCCATCGTGGAGCGGGGCGCGCCCGCCACGGCCATCCACGTCCGGGACATCGTCAAGCAAATCTACGCCTGGGCCATCCTCCACGGCGAGAAGATCGACAACCCGGCAGATGGCGTGGCGCCTGCGGCGATCGCGCGCTTCCGCCCCCGCGACCGGTCGCTGTCGCCGTCCGAGATCCGGATCATGTTTGGGCTGCTGGGGGAGGTGGCCACCCTGCCGACGATCCGCCTGGGCCTGAAGTTCATTCTGCTGAGCATGGTCCGCAAGAGCGAGTTGCAGGATGGGACCTGGGACGAGGTGGATTTCGACAACGCGGTCTGGTCTATCCCCAAGGAACGAATGAAGCGGTCGCGGCCCCACAACGTCTATCTGTCGACCCAGATGCTCGACATCCTGGTCGCCCTGAAGACCTGTTCCGGAAACTCACGCTACATCCTGCCTTCCCGCTATGACGCCGATGCACCCATGTCACGGGCGACCTTCAACCGGGTGACCACGGCCATCGCCGAGCGCGCTCGCGCACAGGACCTGCCGCTGGAGCCTTTCACCGTTCACGATTTGCGGCGGACCGCTTCGACCCTGCTGCATGAGATGGGCTTCAACTCGGACTGGATCGAGAAGTGCCTGGCGCACGAGGAGCGCTCATCTCGGGGCGTCTACAACAAGGCGGAATTCGAGGCGCAGCGACGGCACATGGCGCAGCAATGGTCGGACGCGGTCGAGGCGTGGGAGACGGGACGGCCCTTCTCGCCCGTCGTGTCGCCTGTCGAGACGGGCGTGCTCCGGTTCAACCCGACCTATTAGGCGTACTGTAGAGAAAGCAGACATAACGAACGCGCACGCAGCGGCGCTCGCGCGATCAGAAGCGCGGTTGACGGCGACGAGGGCCGCACGAGTCAGTTTTTTTGAGGTCGCGCATGGCGGACAGCGTCGCCTCGCACGTCAGTACCCATAAGGACCGTTCGAGTGTCGAGCGGGTCGGGGAGTTAACGTGAATGGATTTCAGGTACCTGCTGCTGGGCACGGTCGCCATCTTGGCGACGGCGACGTCGGCAGTCGCGCAGACGCGCGCTTATGACATACCCGCAGGTGACGCGGCTGCGAGCCTGCAGGCGTTCGCGCGGCAGTCTGGCAAGCAGGTGCTGTTCCCGTTCGACGCTGTGCAGGGACGCCGCGCGCCTGCAATCATTGGCCGGTTTGACGATGCCGACGTCCTCGCGCGCCTCGCCGAAGCCGCAGGCCTCGAAGTGGTCACCAGCGATGCACGGACTGTGACGCTCAGACGGGCGACAAACATTCGTTCCGCCAGGCCTGAAGCCGCCGGCGAAGAAAGCGTCACCCAGTTGGACGAGATCGTCGTCGTGGGGTCGCACATTCGTGGGGTCGGCAATGGCGCATCTCCGGTCATCCAGTTCGATAACCGGATGATCGCTCAGTCCGGCGCGGCGACGCTGCAGCAGTTCTTCGACAAGCTGCCGCAGAACTTCGGCGGCGGCGCCAACGCCGGGAATAACGCCAACTCCGGGGTCGATCGCGACGTAGGGTCGAACTGGGGGGCCGGATCCAGGCTGAACCTGCGCGGACTGGGCACCGGCACCACCTTGACCCTTCTCAACGGGCGGCGCCTCACCGCCTCGAACCAGTTTCAGTATGTCGACATTTCGTTGATCCCCGTATCGGCGGTCGAGAGGATCGAGGTGCTGACCGATGGCGCTTCGGCCCTGTACGGGTCCGATGCGATCGGCGGCGTCGTGAACATCGTGCTGCGCAAGGATTTCGAGGGCTATGAGACTCGGCTGCGTTACGGCGGCGCGACTTCGGGCGGTCTGGAAGAGTTTCAGGCGGTCCAGACGGGGGGCTGGAATTGGTCGAGCGGTCAGGCTCTTCTGAGCTACGAATTCCTGTCGCAGGACAATCTCGACGTCTCCGAGAGACGCTTCTCCCGCAATGCGCCGTTCCAGCCTTATGATCTCTATCCGGAGACGGAACGACACAGTCTCTATGGCGCGATCTCGCAGACGATCTCGCCGAACCTCTCGCTCGAGCTGAACGGCCTCTACGCCAAGCGCGACGTCAGGTCCGTGCGGGCGACGGCCAGCGACTATCAGATCGGCGCGCCCTCGACAGAACAGTATGATTTTTCAGGCGCTCTCACCTACGACTTCTCTGAATCCTGGCAGGCGCGGCTCAGCGGCGCTGTCGGTCACAGCG
>JAEXUU010000769.1 GCA_023452965.1 Pseudomonadota bacterium
ATCGGCTCGTAGCCAGCGGCGCGGGCGGCTGCCCCGGCCGCGGCGATCGCGTCGGCCGGGCGGGCGACGATGCGGTACTCGCTGTTCGTGAAGGCGGGGTGGCCGGGCTTCGGCGTCTCGCTGGCATCGTCGGCGAGCAGGGCCTCGGCGGCCGGCGGCAGCTTGAGCCCGTAGCGGGCGACGATGGCGCGGGCATCGGCCATCGTGCTGGGGTCGGGTACGGTCGGTCCCGAGGCGATGGCGGCCGGGTCGTCATGCGGGACGTCGGAGACGGCGATGGTCAGCAGCCGCGCCGGGGCGGCGGCGAGAGCGAGCCTGCCGCCCTTGATGCGCGAGAGGCGCTTGCGGACGATGTTCATCTCGCCGATCGGCGCGCCCGAGCGCAGCAGCGCCTTGTTGACGGCCTGCTTCTCGGCGAGCGCGAGCGTGCCCGCCGGCGCGACCCAGTTGGCCGAGCCGCCGCCGGAGAGCAGCACGAGGACGAGGTCGTCGGCTGTCGCGGTGCGGGCGAGTTCGAGGGCCCGCGTGGCGCTGGCGATACTGCCTTCGTCCGGCACCGGATGGCCGGCGGCCACCATCGGCACGTGCCTGGTCCGGGTCTCGTAGCCGTGGCGGGCGACGGCGTGGCCGAGCAGGCGCTCGGGCGCCAGGCCGAGCGTGTCGAGATAATGCGTTTCCGCCAGTGCGGTCATGCTGCCGGCGGCCTTGCCGGCGGCGAGCAGGATCAGCCGGCCGGAGGGCGGCGGCGCCGGCAGGTGCCCGGCGAGCCAGCTGCTCGGATGGGCGCGCGCCACGGCGGCGTCGAAGATCGCGCGCGCCACCTTGCGTCGCTGTTCGATTGCATTGCCAAGCTGTTGCAAATCGCCCGCCTTCCCGCGAATCCCGATCATGCTGATCGACTTTCGTCTCAGCCCCTTCTATGTCGCTGGCGCGCGGGCGTCACCCGCGATTTGCTGAGCGGTTCCGAGGGCGGAATGGGTGCGCAGATGGCCTTGCCGAACGGAGCTCCCGCGCTGCGGCCGGGCGAGGTCGAAATCATCAGGGGCGACCCGGCAAGCGGCGTGCTCCTGCTCTGCGACCACGCCACCAATGCGATCCCGGCCGAGCTCGACGGGCTCGGCCTGCCGGCGCAGCAGCTCGAGCGCCACATCGCCTATGACATCGGCGCGGCCGAGATGACCCGTGCGATGGCCGAGGCGCTCGGTGCGCCGGCGATACTGAGCAATTTCTCGCGGCTGCTGATCGATCCCAATCGCGGGCGCGACGATCCGACCCTGGTGATGCGTATCTCGGACGGCGCGCTGGTGCCGGCGAATGCCAGGATAGACGAAGCTGGCATCGCTGAGCGGATCGCGCGCTATTACGCGCCTTATGACGCCGCCATCGATGCTGCGGTCGAGGCCGCGATTGCGGCCGGCCACCCGCCGGCGATCGTCTCGCTGCACTCCTTCACGCCGTTCTGGAAGGGCGTGCCCCGTCCCTGGCATGCCGGGGTGCTCTGGGACCGGGAGGGCCGGCTGGCGCAGGCGCTGATCGCTGCCCTGCAGAACGAGGGCGACCTGATCGTCGGCGACAACGAGCCCTACAGGGGCGGCCTGCCCGGCGACACCATCGACCGGCACGCGACGCGGCGCGGCCTGCTCGACGCGTTGATCGAGATCCGCCAGGACCTGATCGGCGAGCCGCATGCGGCCCGAGCCTGGGGCAGGCGGCTGGCGCGGCTGTTGCCCGGGAGCCTCGCAGTCGCGCGAGAAATGTGAAATCCGGGCGCTTCCCGCTTGACCTCGCCGCCCATCCGGGCGAACCCCTGCGACCAATTTTCGAAGAAGGGTTTGAGAATGGACGATCCGGTTGCAGGCGATCAGCTGCTTAGCATCGTGCAGCGCATCGAGCGGCTCGAGGAAGAGAAGAAGACGATCTCCGACGACATCAAGGAGGTCTACTCCGAGGCCAAGGCCAATGGCTATGACGTCAAGGTGCTGCGCAAGGTGATTGCGCTGCGCAAGCGCGATCTCGACGAGCGCAAGGAAGAGGAGGCGATCCTCGACCTCTACCTGCAGGCCGTCGGCGAGACGCCCTGATCCGGGTTGCGCCGAGCGCCAACCTGCCTATTGCCAGCCGGACTGCCCCCGTCGCCAGGCGATGGAGGCAGTCCGGCGGCACTGCCAGCTACCGGACGTTCAGCCCGAACTCCCGCAGCAATTGCCCGGCCTGCTCTCGCGAGATCGTGGCACCCTTGAAGACGGCGGCATCGCCGATCCGCAGGCCGCCCAGATCGGCGCCGCGCAGATCAGCGCCCTGGAAGCGTGCATCCTTCAGGGAGGCCTCGCGGAGGCTCGTTCCTTCGAAGATGGCGTCGCGGAAGTCGCAGCCGCCGAGATCCGCCTGCGAGAAGTCAACGCCCGTGAGCCGCATGCCGCGAAACGACATGCCACGGAGCTTGGCGTAGACCAGCAGCGTATCGCGAAAGCAGGTGTCTAGCGCCCGGGTTTCCGTCAGGGTCGCCCCGGTCAGCTTGCAGCCGATGAAGGATGCGGAGATGAGCTTCGCCCCGCGCAGGCTGGCATTGTTGAGGTCGCAGGAGGTGAAACTGGCCTCGGTCAGGTCCGCTGCGGTCATGTCGGTGAAGGCGGCGCCGCACGATACCCAGCTGGTGCGCTCCAGATTGGCCCCCTTCAGCTGCGTGCGCTGGAGATTGCAGCGCTCGAACGTCCACCCGGAAAGATCCAGCCGCGACAGGTCGACCTCCTGGAGGTCGCAGGCAGAAAGCCGGCTGGGCAAGTCGCTGGCGGTCAGGGCCAGGATGTCGACCCGGCCGAGCGTGACGCCGGTGAAGGCAAGGGGCGTCCCGCTATCGGCCATCCGGTTCTCCTCAAGACGCCTGCGACGCGCGCAGGCCGGGACCGATCGAGGCCCGCCTCCGACAGAGCGTTGGCTGTGGCCATCTCATTCCGCACGATACCGGCAAGCCGCGGGCGATTCGCAGGCCGTGCCGGAAACCTCCATCCGATGCCGGCCTCCATGGCAAGAGGTCGTCCGCAGCTTGCAAGGCATGTGGTGGCTTGCCAAGTGCCGCGGACGAGCGGGAAAATCAAAAAGGCCGGCCTCGGATGACCGAGGCCGGCGCTGTTCTGGAAAATCGGCGTTTGGCGTCGCGTCAGGCGACCAGCTTGGGCTCGGCGGCCCGCGGCGGCGATCGTCTCCTCGCGGGCCTCGCAGCCGGCGTTCACGATGGTGCACTTGCCGGCGAACAGGCCCTCCGGGCCGCCTGATTTCGAGCTCCGCTCAGCTATGGGTCCGGAAACGGAGCCCGTCATCCATGAAGGTCTTCTCCGGGAAGGCCGCTTCATTGGAGCCGAAAGGCATCTGGGCGGTGAGCTTCCAGGACGCAGGAATGTTCCAGGTCTTGGCGACTTCCGCGTCGACGAGCGGATGGTAATGCTGGAGGCTCGCGCCGATATTGGCGTCGGCGAGCGTGGCCCACACGGCCAGCTGCGCGATGCCGGTCGAATGTTCGGACCAGATCGGGAAGTTGTGCGCGTAGAGCGGGAAATTGGCCTGCAGCGCCTTCACCGGCTCCTGATCTTCGAAGAACAGCACGGTCCCCGCGCCGTTGGCGAAGCTGTCGATCTTCTTGCTGGTCCCGTCGAAATCGGCGGCCGGCACGACGGCGCGAAGGGCCTCCCGGGTGATGTTCCAGAACTTGTCGCTCTCCTTGCCGAACAGGATGACGGCGCGCGAGCTCTGCGAGTTGAAGCTGGACGGCGAAAGGCGGATCGCCTCTCTGATCAGGGAATCCACCTGGGTCTCGGGGATCGGCAGATTCTTGCCGAGCGCATATTGCGTGCGGCGCTTCTTGAGCTTGTCGAGCATGGCTTCCTCATATGCTAACGCATGTCACGCCGGTTGGGCCGATGAGACAGGACGGTTTTCCCGGAGCGCCTCCGAAGGCGCCGTCCCAGCGAAAGCGGGACTTGATGAGGGAGAGGTAGCGGTTCACTTGCGGCA
Organism: Pseudomonadota bacterium; assembly: GCA_023452965.1. The sequence continues at coordinate 4,009 of JAEXUU010000769.1, forward strand.
TCGGAATGCCCATATTGGGCACCAATCTGTTGCTCACAGGGGAACGCCTGCATGTCCGAGCTCGACGATATCCGAAGCTTCGTCGCCGTCGTCGATTCCGGAGGCTTCGGCCGAGCCGGGCGCAGCCTCGGCCTGTCGAAATCGATCGTCAGCCGGCGGGTGGCGCGGCTGGAGGCCGATCTCGGCACCAGACTTC
>JAEXUU010000800.1 GCA_023452965.1 Pseudomonadota bacterium
CCGGCTCCGTTCTCGCCTGCGAGCGCAACGATTTGGCCCTCGACCAGGAGATCGAGGGCCTCGTAGGAACGGAAATCCTGCAGGATCAGGCGCGCGACGGCGGCCATGATCGCGGGATCAGACGCGCATCGGCATCAGCACATAGAGTGCCGAGGCCCCCTCGCGGTCCTGGATCACCGTCGGCGAGCCGGGATCTGCGAGCTTGAGCAGGGCGGTGTCGCCATCGAGCTGGGCGGCGATGTCCATCAGATAGCGGGCGTTGAAGCCGATATCGAGCGGGCTCGCATCATAGTCGACCTCGATCTCCTCGGTCGCCGAGCCGGAATCGGGATTGGTCACCGAGAGCGTCATCCGGCCCTCGGCCATGGACAGCTTCACGGCGCGGCCGCGCTCGGACGAGATCGTCGAGACGCGGTCGACCGAGGCGGCGAAATCGCCCTTGTCGACGGTGAGCAGCTTGTCGTTGCCGGAGGGAATGACGCGCTGATAGTCGGGGAAGGTGCCGTCGATCAGCTTGGAGGTCAGCACCACCGCTGCCGTCGCGACGCGGATCTTGCTACCGGACAGCTCGACCTGGACCTCGCTCTCGCCGTCCTCGAGCAGCTTCTGGATCTCGGCCACGGCCTTGCGCGGCACGATCACGCCCGGCATGCCGAGCGCGCCCTGCGGGGCGGCGGTGTCGACGCGGGCGAGGCGGTGGCCGTCGGTCGCGACCGCGCGCAGCCCCGGGCGACCCTCGACGTCGATGGCGTGCAGATAGATGCCGTTGAGATAGTAGCGGGTCTCTTCGGTCGAGATCGCGAACTGGGTCTTGTCGATCAGGCGCTTGAGCTCGCCGGCCGGCAGCACGAAGCGATGCGCCATCTCGCCGGCGGTGATGTCCGGGAAATCGCTTTCAGGCAGGGTCTGCAGGGTGAAGCGCGAGCGCCCCGAGCGCAGCACCATCTGGCCGCTGTCGCCGGTCGTCTCAAGCGAGACCTGGGCGCCGTCAGGCAGCTTGCGGACAATGTCGTAGAGCGTGTGGGCCGGCACGGTGGTCGCGCCGGGCTCGACGATGTCGGCCGGGACCGTCTCGACCACCTCGATATCGAGATCGGTCGCTTTCAGCTTCAGCCCGTCCTCGCTGCCGCGCAGCAGCAGGTTGGAGAGGATCGGGATCGTATTGCGGCGTTCCACCACGCGATGGACATGCCCGAGCGACTTCAGGAGCGTGGAGCGTTCGACCGTAACCTTCATGGCGTCTTCTGGCATGTGCTGGCGTCCACCGGACGGCGGGCGACGGAATGGCCCGCGACATTGCCGGAGCGCTTGCGCCGGCGCAAGGGTGCGCGCGCCGGCAACCACAGCTTACCGCTACGCAGTGCCGTTTCCGGACTGCGCAAGCCGGTCCGTCGGGCGTAGCCTGACTCCTGCAGCATGCGCTTCAGCAGATCGACCTCGTCATGCAGCAGCCGGTCCTCGCCGATCGCCTTTTCGATCTTGCGCACCGCATGCAGCACGGTGGTGTGGTCGCGCCCGCCGAAGCGACGGCCGATCTCAGGCAGCGAGCGCGGCGTCAGCGCCTTGGCGAGATACATCGCGATCTGGCGCGGCTTGACCACGGCGGCCGTGCGCCGCTCCGAGAGGATGTCGGCCCGGCTGACATTGTAGCGGGTCGCGACCAGCTTCTGGATCTCCTCGATCTTGACGCGGCGCGGCTCGCGGGTGCGCACCAGGTCGCGGATCGCCGCCTCGGCGGTTTCCATGGTCCCCGTCGCCCCGGTCAGGGTCGCATGCGCCAGGATCCGGTTGGCCGCGCCGTCGAGGTCGCGGCCATTGGTGGCGACCGCGCGGGCGACATAGGCGACAACGTCCGGATTGACCTGGAAGGTCGAATGCGCCGCCTGCAGCGCCTCGAGCCGGCTGCCGAGGATCTTGACGCGCAGACCTTCGTCGAGCTCGCCGATCTCGACCGCGAGGCCGCCGGCGAGGCGCGAGCGGATGCGCTCCTCCATCGTCTCGAGATCGCCGGGCAGCCGGTCGGCGGCAACGACGATCTGCTTGCCGGCATCGATCAGCGCGTTGATCGTGTGGCCGAATTCCTGCTGGATCGAGCGGCCCTGGATGAACTGCACGTCGTCGACGATCAGCAGGTCGATGCCGCGCAGCTTCTCCTTGAAGGCGAGGGCGGTCTGCGACTTCAGCGCCGCGACGAAGCCGTACATGAAGCGGTCGGCGGTGAAATAGGCGACGCGCTTGCCGTGCTGGCGCGCGTCCTGGGCGATCGCCTGGATCAGGTGCGTCTTGCCGAGGCCGACGCCGGCATGGATGTAGAGCGGGTTGTACGGCGTCGCGCCGGCCGGGGCGGCGGCAATGCGCTCGGCGGCGGCGAAGGCGAGCGCGTTCGACTTGCCGACGACGAAGCTCTGGAAGCTCATGCGGCGGTCGAGCACGGTGCCGCAGGCGTCCACCAGATCCTGCTCGCCGGGCGGCAGGGCTGCGGCGGCGGGCGCGGCCTCGGCATTCGTCGGCGCGGGGACGCGGGCGGCGGTGGTGCGGGCGCGCTGGGCGGGGCCTTCCGCGCGGGGCTCGGC
>JAEXUU010000812.1 GCA_023452965.1 Pseudomonadota bacterium
GTGCAAGGAAAGGTCGCTGCGCCTGACCGAGTGACGGGCGAGCCGACGGCGGCGCACCCGTCATGCTCGGACTTGACCCGAGCATTTCCGAATCCAGATGGTCATGCGATTCTCGGGCCTGCGCTGCGCTCCGCCCGAGAATAACGGCGCGTCCTACGCCGTCGCGCCCTCGCGCATCAGCTTGTAGACGATCGAGTCGGTCAGCGCCTGGAACGAGGCGTCGATGATGTTGGCGCTGACGCCGACCGTGGTCCAGCGTTCGCCTTTCTCGTCCGCCGATTCGATCAGCACGCGCGTCACAGCATCGGTGCCGCCCTGGAAGATGCGGACCTTGTAGTCGACGAGGCGCAAGCCCTCGATCAGCGACTGGTAGCGGCCGAGATCCTTCCGCAAGGCGATATCGAGCGCGTTGACCGGGCCGGAATCGCCCTCCGCCGCCGAGATCAGCACTTCCTCGCCGACCTTCACCTTGACGATCGCCTCCGAGAAGGTGACGAGCTCACCTAGCGCGTTGTGCCGGCGCTCGACATTCACGGCGAACCGCTCGACCCCGAAGAATTCCGGAACTTCGCCGAGGATGCGGCGCACCAGCAGGTAGAAGGAGGCATCGGCGCCCTCGAAGGCATAGCCCTGCGCCTCCTTGTCCTTCAACTCTTCCAGCACTCGCGAAAGCCGCGGGTCGTCGCGAGCGATCGTGACGCCGACCCGTTCGAGTTCGGCCAGCAGGTTGGACTTGCCGCCCTGGTTGGAGACCAGCACCTTGCGGCTGTTGCCGACCGCCTCGGGCGCGACATGCTCATAGGTGCGCGGGTCCTTCAGCACGGCCGAGGCATGGATGCCGGCCTTGGTGGCGAAGGCCGAGGAGCCGACGAAGGGGGCGTGTCGGTTCGGGGCGCGGTTCAGCATCTCGTCGAGCGCGCGCGAGACATGGGTGAGCTCGCCGAGGCGATCCTCCGCGACGCCGATGGAAAAGCGCTCGCGATAGCGGTCCTTGAGCTTCAGCGTGCCGATCAGGGTCACCAGATTGGCGTTGCCGCAGCGCTCGCCGAGCCCGTTCAGCGTGCCCTGGACCTGGCGGGCGCCGGCCTCGACCGCCGCGAGCGAGTTGGCGACGGCGCAGCCGCAATCGTCATGGGCGTGGATGCCAAGGTTCTCGCCCGGCACGACCTTCGCCACCGCGGCGACGATGGTGCCGATCTCGTCCGGCAGCGTGCCACCATTGGTGTCGCAGAGCACGATCCAGCGGGCACCGGCCTCGTAGGCGGTGCGGGCGCAGGCGAGCGCATAGTCCGGATTGGCCTTGTAGCCGTCGAAGAAGTGCTCGCAATCGAGCATCACCTCGCGCCCGGCCGCCTTCGCCGCCGCAACGCTCTCGGCGATGCCCGCGAGGTTCTCTTCCAGCGAGATCTCGAGCGCGACATGGACATGGTAGTCCCAGCTCTTGGCGACGAAGACGATGGCGTCGGCCTTCGCCTCCAGCAGTGCGGCGATGCCGGGATCGTTGGCCGCCGAGCGCCCTGCCCGCTTGGTCATGCCGAAGGCGGCGAACTTCGCCTGCCGCGTCGGCTTCTGCTCGAAGAAGGCGGTGTCGAGCGGGTTGGCGCCGGGGTAACCACCCTCGACATAGTCGATGCCGAGCTTGTCGAGCATCGCCGCGACCGCACGCTTGTCGTCGAGCGAGAAGTCTACGCCAGTGGTCTGCGCGCCATCGCGCAGCGTCGTGTCGAAGAGATGGACGCGGGCGCTCATCGCCGAGCTCTCAGGCGATAGCGCAGCACCTTCGGCATCACCATGGCGAGCATGACGAGCTTCATTGCGATCGAGAGCGAGCCGGCGGGGCGAATACGGGGCGGGTTCATGCGCTTCTTCCTTCTTGGTTGTCGTCAGCTCGGGAGTTGCGGTCGCGGTTCACCGCTTCACTTCCCATGTGGTGACGGGTTCGCCGGTCGCGGGGTCCTTGCCGTCCTTGAGCGCGATGCCCATCGCGGCGAGCTGGTCGCGGATGCGGTCGGATTCGGCGAAGTTCTTGGCACGGCGGGCGTCGAGGCGCGCGACGATCGCCGCCTCTACACGGTCGCGCAGGGCGGGATCGATTTGCGTCGTCGCAACCTGCGGTAGCGCGATGCCGAGCAGATCAAGGCTCGCCTTCAGCCCGGCGACGTCACCGGCCTTGCGCAGCGCGTGCAGCTCGGCGAGCACCTGCGAGGTGTTGAGATCGTCCGACAGGGCATCGAGCACGGCAGCCGGGACCTTCCCGGCCGTGCTGTGGCCAGCGGCCGCGGACCAGTCGAGCAGCGTCCTCTCCGCTTCCTCCAGCGCCTTCACCGTCCAGTCGATCGGCTGGCGGTAGTGGGTGCGCAGCATGGCTAGCCTGAGCACTTCGCCCGGCCATGTGCGGCCGCCGAAGCTCTCGGTCGCGAGCAGTTCGTTGATGGTGACGAAGTTGCCGAGCGACTTCGACATCTTCTCGCCCTCGACCTGCAGGAAGCCGTTGTGCATCCAGACATTGGCCATCAACGGTGCGCCGCCCTCGCCGCCGAAGGCGCAGCAGGACTGCGTCAGCTCGTTCTCATGATGCGGGAAGACGAGATCGATGCCGCCGCCATGGATGTCGAAGACGTTCTTCGCGGGATCATCGCAAGCGAGCCCTCCGCCGAAGGGCTCGAGCAGTGCCTTCATCGACATGGCCGAGCATTCGATATGCCAGCCGGGGCGGCCGGGCGTCGCGATGCCGGCCGGCGACGGCCAGCCGGGATCGATGCCCTCGCGGCTCGGCTTCCAGAGCACGAAATCCATCGGGTCGCGCTTATAGGGCGCAACGTCGACGCGGGCGCCGGAGATCATCTCGTCGAGCGAGCGGCGGGCGAGCGACCCATAGCGCGGCGCCTGCTTCATGCCGGCGACGGCGGGAACGTGGAAGAGCACATGCTCCTCGGCGACATAGGCGACGCCGCGGGCGATCAGCCGCTCGATGATCGCCTTCATCTCCTCGATATGGCCGGTTGCGCGCGGCTCGTCGTCGGGCCGCAGATTGCCGAGCGCATCGACATCGGCGTGGAACTGCGCCGTCGTCGTCTCGGTCACCTTGGCGATCGCCTGGTTCAGCGAAAGATCAGGATAGTCGCGCGCGGCTCGCGCATTGATCTTGTCGTCGACGTCGGTGAGGTTGCGGGCATAGCGCACATGGGCTTCGCCATAGAGATGCCGCAGCAGCCGGTAGAGCACGTCGAAGACGATGACCGGCCGGGCATTGCCGATATGGGCGTAGTCATAGAC
>JAEXUU010000858.1 GCA_023452965.1 Pseudomonadota bacterium
GCGGGCCCGCGAATGCACCAGCACCTTGGCGATCTCGGCCCGGTGCGGCTGGTTCGGCTTGCCGACCGGATGCAGCTGCGCCGTGCCGACGATGCCCTCGGGGCCGCGCGCGGCGAAGAGCACGATATCGCCGGCCCGGACCTGCTCGGCGATGCCCTGCCAGAAGCGCTCGAAATCGGCCGATGTGCTGAAATCCATGAAGCCGACCGAGGCGCCATTTGCGACGCTGTCCCGCAGGATCTCGGTCAGCGCCGGCACCGCCGCTTCGGCCCCCACCCCGTCCAGCCTCTCGATCGCAATTCCGCGTTCTTCCGACATCGTTTCCTCCGGCAGCCATGCCCAAACAGCACGAAATCCACCAAGCAAGATTTATTCCACTATAATGGACAGACGCCATTGCAAAGCGCCCTTGCCGGCGAGGCGGCAACGCGCGCGGCGCCCGCAGGCCCAGCCTTGCCGCCGCCTGCAAGGTCGTCATGGCGGGGCCATCGCAATCCCTCGCGCAAACCCTTGGCGCCAAGGGCTTACGCTGCTATCTGCGGCCGATGAGCACCCGCAGCTTCGACAACATCCGCAACTTTTCGATCGTGGCCCATATCGACCACGGCAAGTCGACCCTTGCCGACCGGCTGATCCAGCAGACCGGCACGGTCGCTGCACGCGATATGAGCGAGCAGATTCTCGATACGATGGATATCGAGAAGGAGCGCGGCATCACCATCAAGGCGCAGACCGTGCGGCTCGATTACCGGGCCAAGGACGGCAAGGACTACATCCTGAACCTGATGGACACGCCCGGCCACGTCGACTTCGCCTATGAGGTCTCGCGTTCGCTGGCGGCCTGCGAGGGCTCGCTGCTCGTCGTCGACGCCTCGCAGGGCGTCGAGGCGCAGACGCTGGCGAACGTCTATCAGGCGCTCGACGCCAATCATGAGATCGTCACCGTCCTCAACAAGATCGACCTGCCGGCGGCCGAGCCGGAGCGGATCAAGCAGCAGATCGAGGACGTGATCGGCCTCGACGCCTCCGAGGCTGTGCCGATCTCGGCCAAGACCGGGCTGAACATCGAGGGCGTGCTCGAAGCCATCGTCCAGAAGCTGCCGGCGCCGAAGGGCGACCTCGAAGCGCCGCTCAAGGCGATGCTGGTCGACAGCTGGTACGATGCCTATCTCGGCGTCGTCGTGCTGGTGCGCATCATCGACGGCGTGCTCAAGAAGAACATGACGATCCGCATGATGCGGGCGAACGCCTCCTATGGCGTCGACCGCGTCGGCGTGTTCAAGCCGAAGATGACCGAGGTCAAGGAGCTCGGCCCCGGCGAGGTCGGCTTCTTTACCGCCTCGATCAAGGAAGTCGCCGACACCGCGGTGGGCGACACCATCACCGACGACAAGAAGCCGATCGCCGAGCCGCTGCCGGGCTTCAAGCCGGTGCAGCCGGTGGTATTCTGCGGCATCTTCCCCGTCGACGCCGCCGATTTCGAAGTGCTGCGCGGCGCCATGGCGAAGCTGCGCCTGAACGATGCCTCGTTCTCCTATGAGATGGAGACCTCGGCGGCGCTCGGCTTCGGCTTCCGCTGCGGCTTCCTTGGGCTGCTGCACCTGGAGATCATCCAGGAGCGGCTCGAGCGCGAGTTCAACCTCAACCTGATCTCGACCGCGCCTTCGGTCGTCTACCATCTCAAGCTGCGCGACGGCACGACCATCGAGTTGCACAACCCGGCCGACATGCCGGACGTGATGAAGATCGAGGCGATCGAGGAGCCCTGGATCCGGGCGACGATCTTCACCCCGGACGAATATCTCGGCTCGGTGCTGAAGCTCTGCCAGGATCGGCGCGGCCTGCAGATCGACCTCGGCTATGTCGGCACCCGAGCCAAGGTGGTCTACGACCTGCCGCTGAACGAGGTGGTGTTCGATTTCTACGACCGGCTGAAGTCGATCTCGAAGGGCTACGCCTCCTTCGACTACGCGATCACCGATTACCGCGAGGGCGACCTCGTGCGCATGTCGATCCTGGTCAATGCCGAGCCGGTCGACGCGCTCTCGATGCTGGTGCACCGGACCCGCGCCGAAGCCCGGGGCCGCGCCATGTGCGAGAAGCTGAAGGAGCTGATCCCGCCGCACATGTTCCAGATTCCGGTCCAGGCCGCGATCGGGGGCAAGATCATCGCCCGCGAGACGATCCGGGCGCTGCGCAAGGACGTGACCGCGAAGTGCTATGGCGGCGACGCCTCGCGCAAGCGCAAGCTCCTCGACAAGCAGAAGGAAGGCAAGAAGAAGATGCGGCAGTTCGGCAAGGTCGAAATTCCGCAGGAAGCCTTCATCGCCGCCCTGAAGATGGACAGCTGAGCTTTCGGGCCGCGCACCAGCGCGGCCTGGAACCATCACCGCCCCACGACGTTGATTCCGGCCCTTTGGAAAGGGAGGACAGCATCGTGGACAGACGCTCTTTCCTCGCGAGCCTGATCGGCGGCCTGGCAGCGGCGAGCCTCGCCTCGGCAGGCGGATTCGCCTCGGCAGCTCTGGCGGCACAGCCGCAACTGGCGCCTCCGTCCGATCGCCGCCGCCCTGAAGGCGCGCCCGAAGTCGACACAAAGGCCCTCGACAAGGCCGATGCCGACTACGCCCAGTACTATTATTACGGGCCGCGGCGGCGCTATTGGCGACGGCCGTATTACGGACCGCGCTTCTACGGGCCACGCTATTATTACGGCCCGCGCTACTACCGGCCCTATCCCTATTACCGGCCCTATGGCTATCGGCCCTATCGGCGCTATTGGGGCCCGCGCTACTACTGGTAGCCGGCCGATCCGAGGCTGAGCGTTCGCGCCGCGCAGGAGCCAGTCC
>JAEXUU010000861.1 GCA_023452965.1 Pseudomonadota bacterium
CGCGGCTGCCGTCGGGCTTCGGGTAATCGCCCTCGCGCCGGCCGACCTCGGCGAAGCCGAACTGGCGGTAGAGCCCGACGGCCGCCGCATTGGCTTCCTCGACCTCGAGGAAGAGCCGGGCGACGCCCTGTGCCGCGAGCCTTGCCAGATGCCCCGCCAGCAGCGCCTGGGCGAGGCCGCCGCGGCGGCTGCCCTTGGCGACGACGATGCTGAGGATCTCGGCCTCGTCGGCGGCGATCCGCGACATCACGAAGCCGGAGGGCTCGGCGGCGCTGCCGGTAAAGACGCCATCGGCAAGAACTGAGGGATCGGCCAGGAGCGCCGCGCATTCGCCGGGATCCCAGAGCCGGGCAAAGCCGCCCTGATGATGTAGGGCAGCGACGTGGCGCGCCTGGGCCGTGTCGAGCCGGCCCGTCCGGGCCGGGGCCGCGCGGCGGCGACGCAGGCGGTCGAGCCAGTCCATGCTCAGCGCCGCGGCAGGCGGGCGCGATCCTGCGGCGTCGTCTCCGGCTCCTTCAGATAGAGCGGGCGCGGCGGGGCGCTCTGCGGATCGGCGATCATGCCGAGCCGCGCCACCCAGATCACGTCGGGCGCCTTGGCATCGTCGACGACCACGGCATCGAGCCCGATCGCCCAGGCCTCGTTGGCGACGGCGAGCGCTGCCGAGCCGACGAGCGAGACCGGACCGGCGCCGATGGCGCGGGCCGCATCGCGATGATTGACCTGGCGGATCGAGACCAACTGCTTGCCTTGCGCATTCAGCGCCTGGAACCAGACCTGGCCGTGCTTGGCATCGAGCGCGGCGGCGATCACCCGACCGCCCTCGCGTCCGACCAGAGGGGCGGCTGTAGCCGCCAGCGTCGAGACGCCGACGGCCGGAATGCCGGCGGCGAAGGCGATGGCGCGAGCCGCGCTGATGCCGACGCGCAAGCCGGTATAGCTGCCGGGGCCGATGGTAACCGCGACCCGGTCGAGCGAGGAGAAGCCACCCTCGACCTTGCCCATAACGCGCTCGATCATCGGCATGAGCGCTTCGGCATGGCCGCGCTCCATCGCCACCTGCTCGATGGCGATGGGCTGCGCCGAGCCGGCCTCGAGCACGCAGGCGGAGCAGGCGCCGAGCGCGGTGTCGATGGCGAGGATGCGCATTAGTTGCCTACCGGGCATGAAACGTGGCCGGTCGTCCCGGGCGACCGAAGGAAGACCCGGGACCTATGCCCTGACATCACCGATGAAGGCTCAGGCATGGATCCCGGCTCTGCGCTGCGCTCCGGCCGGGATGACCGCCGGAGGTTTGGAAGAAACCGAAGCGAAGCGGCCCTCAGACCGCCTCGACCTCGCGAACCTGCGGCAGGAAGTGCCGGAGCAGGTTCTGGATGCCGTGCTTCAGCGTCGCGGTCGAGGAGGGGCAGCCCGAGCAGGAGCCCTTCATGGCGAGATAGACGGTGCCATCCTTGAAGCCGCGGAAGGTGATGTCGCCGCCATCGCCGGCGACGGCGGGGCGGATGCGGGTCTCGAGCAGCTCCTTGATGGTCTCGACGGTCTGCGCGTCCTCGTCGGCGAAGAACTCTTCCTCGCTCTCCTCCGGGCCGGCATCCGCGGCGCCGTCCGCCATCAGCGGCGCGCCCGACATGTAGTGCTCCATGATCGCGCCGAGGATGGCGGGCTTGAGATGCGGCCATTCGCCCTCCGCCTTGGTCACGGTAATGAAGTCGGAGCCGAAGAACACCGCCGAGACGCCCTTGACGCCGAACAGGCGCGAGGCGAGCGGCGAGCGGTCGGCCTGCGCCGGATCGCGCAATTCGACCGGCCCCCCGGGCGAGACGCTGCGGCCGGGCAGGAATTTCAGGGTAGCGGGATTCGGCGTGGCTTCAGTCTGGATGAACATCGATCTTACCTCCGGCACCGGCGGGTCAAGGCCGCCGTTCCTGTTCCCGATATAGGCCCATCGCTGGAATCATTCCAGCCGCGCCGGCATGCCGGATCAGGCGAGGGCGTCGATTTCCTCATCGGCGAGATGGCCGGGCACGATGGCGACCGGAATCGGGAAGGTGCCGGCGCTCTTGCCGGCGAGCGCGCTGACCAGCGGGCCCGGCCCGGCGCTGCCCGTGCCGGCGGCGAGCACCAGCAGCGAGATGTCCTCGTCGGCCTCGATCAGCTTGACCATCTCGTCGGCCTTGATGCCGGTGCGCACGACCTTCTCGGGCTCGAGCCCGGCGAGCGAGCGCACCGAAGCGGCAGCCGCGGTGATCAGCGCCTCGGCTTCCGCCTCGGCCTCGGCCCGCATCACCTCGCCGACGCCGAGCCAGTTCTCTTCGGCCGGCGGCGTGACCACGCCGAGCAGCACGATGGTCGCGCCGACACGGGCGCAGCGCCGGGCCGCGAAGCGCACCGCCTTGGCGCATTCCGGGCTGTCGTCCACCACCGCGAGGAATTTCGGGCGATGGCCCGTCTCATAGGACCGCCGTCTCTTGACCATTGCCGCCGCCTGTCGCCGCTTCCAGAGCCTGATATCGTGGCAGGCGCCGCAAGGTCAGCGCAAGCCCCGGCCGGGCGCGCCGCCCGAGCCGCATTCTGCCCGGCCAGTCGAGACCGGGCAGAATAGTCGTTTCAAATCAAAGACTAGATCGCCTAGCGGCGCCGGACGAAGCCGACGATATCCTTGACGTCGCGCATGATCGGCGCGGCGATCGCGTCGGCACGGTCGGCACCGTCGCTCAGGATGGCGTCGACATGGCCGGGGTCGGCGAGCAGCCGGCGCATCTCGGCGGCGATCGGCGCGAGCTTGGCCACGGAAAGATCGACCAGGGCAGCCTTGAAGCCCGAGAACTGGCCACCGCCGAACTGGCTGAGTACCTGAGCCCGGGTGGCGCCGGAGAGGCCGGCATAGATGCCGACGAGGTTCTCGGCTTCCGGCCGGCCCTCCAGCCCCTTTTCCTCGGAAGGCAGGGCCTCGGGATCGGTCTTCGCCTTGCGGATCTTCTGGGCGATGGTGTCGGCATCGTCGGTCAGGTTGATGCGCGAGAAATCCGAGGCGTCGGATTTCGACATCTTCTTGGTGCCGTCGCGCAGACTCATCACCCGGGTCGCCGGGCCCTGGATCATCGGTTCCGCCAGCGGGAAGAAGCCGAGATCGCCGGTGCCGGTGCCGAGTTTCTCGATCTGCTCGGCGAAGTCGTTGTTGAACTTCTGCGCGATGTCGCGGGTCAGCTCGAGATGCTGCTTCTGGTCCTCGCCGACGGGGACATGAGTCGCCTTGTAGAGCAGGATGTCGGCGGCCATCAGTACGGGATAGTCGTAGAGCCCGACCGAGACGTTCTCGCGGTCCTTGCCGGCCTTTTCCTTGAACTGGGTCATGCGA
>JAEXUU010000075.1 GCA_023452965.1 Pseudomonadota bacterium
GCTGGGGCCGAGGCGAAGCGAGGCGACGAATTCGGTGAGGATCGGCCCCCAGCGCTCGCCGCCGGTTACGATCGAGAAGCGCCCGCCGCGCTCGGCGGCCTGACGGCAGGCCGCCTCGGCCATACCGACGACCGGGACGTTCGCCAGCTCCTTCAGTGCCATAAGCCCTGGGTCGCCGAAGCAGGCGAGATAGACCGCATCGCACTCGCCGCCATGCTCGGCATAGGCGTCGAGCGCCGCATGGCCGGCGATGGCGCCGGCGCTGCGGCTGGAGATGTAGCGCGCGCCGAAGCGGCCCGTCGCCGGCCTGAGCTCGACATCGGTCGGCGTGAGCGGCGCGAGCACGCGCATGACCAGCGCGGTCATCTCGGGGCTGGTGTTGGGATTGAGGACGAGGATGCGCAAGGAGGTTACCGGAAAGGCTTGTGAAATCGTTTTCAGGCGGGCTGCAGCGCAGCCTCGGCTTGGACGCAGCGGACGATCCGGTCTCCGCCCAGCTTCACTACCGGCGGTAAGCCGATCTGGCAGGCTTCGACAGCCTGCCGGCAACGCGGCGCGAAGGAGCAGGAGGCGGGCGCCTCGTTCAGCGCCGGCGGCGCTCCGGGAATGGCCTCGAGCCGCTCGCCCTTCCTGGCGCCATGCAGGTTCGCGGCGAGCAGGCCCTTGGTATAGGGGTGCTGCGGGTTGCTGATCAGCTCGCGCACCGTGCCGGTCTCGACGATCTGTCCGGCATACATCACGGCGAGCCGGTCCGAGACCTCGACGGCGACGCCGATGTCGTGGGTGACGAAGATCACGCCCATGCCGAGATTGCGCTGGAGCTGGCGCAGCAGCAGCAGGATCTGGATCTGCACGGTGGCGTCGAGCGCGGTCGTCGGCTCGTCGGCGAGCAGGAGCTTCGGCCTGGCCGCGAGCGCGAGCGCGATCATGGCGCGCTGCCGCATCCCGCCCGACATTTCGTGCGGATAGGCTTTCAGCCGCCGCTCCGGCGAGGGAATGCGGACGAGCTGGAGCAGCTCGAGCGCGCGTTGCATCGCCGCGCGCCGGCCGATCTTCTCGTGCCGGGTGATCGCCTCGGCGATCTGCTCGCCGACCGTGTAGACCGGATCGAGCGCCAGCATCGGGTCCTGGAAGATCATCGAGGTGACGCGGCCGCGATAGTCGGCGAGCTCCTGCGGCCCGAGAGCCAGCACATTCCTGCCGTCGACCATGACGGAGCCACCGATCTCGGTGCGGCTCTCCGGCAGCAGCCTGAGCAGCGTCTTCAGCGTCACGCTCTTGCCCGAGCCGGATTCGCCGAGGATGCCGAGCACCTTGCCGGGCTCCAGCGTGAGCGTCACGCCGTTGACGGCATGCACCGTTTGCGCGCCCCGGAAGCGCACGGTGACGTTCTCCATCGCGACGAGGGGCGCGCTCATGCGGCGTCCTCCAGCGCCGGCGCGCGGCTATGGCCCGAGCCGGCGATCTCCATATGGCAGGCGGCGAGCCGCGTGCCTCTCCCGGTCGGCGTCAGCGCCGGCTTCGCCTTGGCGCAGACGGTCTGCGCCTGCGGGCAGCGCGGGTGGAAGCGGCAGCCCTCGGGTGGGTTGATCGGGTTCGGCGGATCACCGGCGAGCGGCGCCTCGATCGTGCGGTTGTCCGGGTCCATGGACGGCATCGCCGAGAGCAGCGCGCGGGTATAGGGGTGGCGCGGATCCTCGTAGAGTTCGTCGACCGGGCCGATCTCCACGACCTCGCCGAGATACATCACCATGACGCGGTCGCTGATGAAGCGGACGACGTTGAGGTCGTGGCTGATGAAGATGTAGGTCAGCCCGAACTCCTCGCGCAGATCCATCAGGAGGTTCAGCACCTGCGCCTCGACCGACTTGTCGAGCGCCGAGACGGCCTCGTCGAGGATGACGAGGCGCGGTCCGAGCGCGAGCGCGCGGGCGATGTTGACGCGTTGGCGCTGGCCGCCGGAGAGTTCGTGCGGGTAGCGCGCCGCAAAGCGCTCCGGATCCAGGCCGACGCGGGCGAGCAGGTCGCGGGCGCGGGCAACGGCACCAGTCCTTGCGACGCCATGGACGGTCGGCCCGAAGGCGATCGAATCCTCGATGGTCAGTCGCGGGTTGAGCGAGGCATAGCTGTCCTGGAAGACCATCTGCGCCTGGCGGCGATAGTCCTTGAGCGAGAGCGCCGCGCTGCCGACCGCCTCGCCGTCGAACAGCATCTGGCCGGCATCCTGCGGGATGAGCTGCATTACGACGCGGGCGGTGGTCGACTTGCCGCAGCCGGATTCGCCGACCACGCCGAGCGTCTCTCCCTTCAGCACCTGGAAATCGACGCCGTCCACGGCACGCACCACGGCGCCGCGCCCGAGCGGGAAGTGCTTGGTCAGCGCGCGAGCTTCCAGCAATGGCGTGCCGGCGCCGCCGCGATCCGACCCGTCCTCGACGTAGAGTGCCAGCGACATGGTCAGCCTTTCACATCCATGGCCGAGCGCAGCCCGTCCGAGAGCAGGTTGAACGAGATCGAGGTGATGAAGATCGCGACGCCAGGGAGGGCCGCGACCCAGGGCTGGACGTAGATCGCGGTACGCAGCGTGTTCAGCATCAGCCCCCATTCCGGCGTCGGCGGCTTGGTGCCGAGGCCGAGGAAGGAGAGGCCCGAGGCGAGGATCATCGAGACCGAGATCAGGCTGGTCGCGTAGACGAAGATCGGGCCGAGCACGTTGCCGAGGACATGGACGCGGATGACCGTGCCCGGACCGGCGCCGCTCGCCCTGGCCGCCTCGACATAGTCCATCGAGCGCACCTGCGTCGTCACGCTCTCGGCGATGCGGGCGATCGGCGGGATGAAGACGATGGTCAGCGAGAGCAGCGAGTTGAAGATGCCGGCGCCCAGCGCTCCGGACAGCGCGATCGCCAGCAGCACCGAGGGGAAGGCGTAGAAGATGTCGACGGTGCGCATGGTGATCGTGTTGTACTTGCCGCCGAAGAAGCCGGCGGAGACGCCGATCAGCGAGCCGAACACGAAGGCGATCAAGACCGGCACCACGCCCATGAACAGCGAGAGCCTGGCGCCATGGATCAGGCGCGAGAGCATGTCGCGGCCGAGTTCGTCGGCGCCGAGCGGGTAGCCGGGCGTACCGATCGGCCGCAGGCGCCGGAGCATCGAGGAGCGCGTCGGGTCGGCCGGGGCGATATAGTCGGCGAAGATCGCCATCAGGATGATCAGCAGGACGACGATGCCGGCGCCGACCGCGACCTTGTCGCGCCGGAAGCGCCTGAAGACGCCCGACCAGTAGCCAGGTGAGCGCGCCGGCGTCGGCGCGCTGGTGGCTGCGGGGACGCTCGTCGCGGTGACCGCACTCATCTCAGCGCCTCCTCACACGGGGATCGAGCAGGCCCTGGACGATGTCGACGAGCACGTTGAGCCCGACGAAGAACATCGCCAGCACCAGGATCGTGCCCTGCAGCAGGGGCAGGTCGCGCTGGAAGATGGCGTTGCCGAGCAGGAAGCCGGTGCCCGGCCAGGAGAACACTGTCTCGATCAGGATCGAGCCGCCGAGCAGGTAGCCGAGCTGCAGGCCCATCACGGCCAGCGCGGTCGGAGCGGCGTTCTTCACGACATGGCGGAAGACGCCGAAATCCATCAGCCCCTTGGCCCTCAGCGCCGGCACGAATTCCTGGTTCAGGATGTCGGCGACGAGCGCACGCACGGTGCGCGAGATGATGCCCATCGGGATCACCGACATGGTGACCGCCGGCAGGATCATGTGGCTGACATGCTCCCAGTCCCATTTCCAGGCGGCCGAGCCGCCGGGCCCGGCGCCGCCCGGCGGCAGCCAGCCGAGCTGCACCGAGAAGACGATGACCAGCACCATGCCGAGCCAGTAATGCGGCACGGAAACGCCGAGCACCGCCAGCATCGAGGCGAACTTGTCGAGGAAGGAGCCGCGGAAATAGCCGGCGACGAAGCCGAAGAAGCAGCCGAGCACGAAGCCGATCGCGGTGGCGAGGCAGGCGATCAGAAGGGTGTGGCCGACCGCGCGCCAGACCTCGCCGGCGACCGGCCGCCCGGTCGCGATCGAGGTGCCGAGATCGCCCTGGACCGCCTTCCACAGCCAGAGGCCGAACTGAACCGGGAGGGGAC
>JAEXUU010000043.1 GCA_023452965.1 Pseudomonadota bacterium
GCCTCGGCTTGACCTCGCGCTTCTTGGCCTCGCAGACACCCTTCAGCCGGCTCCAGGCCTCTCTCGGGAGGTTGTCGAGCGGGCGCGGGCAAGGTCCACAGCAGCTCAGGAAGACCCAGGGCGTGCATTGGCTGTTGGCTTCCTGCAGCGCCTCGTTCGAGAGGCCGGCATCGTCATACTCGCGGACGATGCGCTTCTCGACCTTGGCGACGACACCGTTGACGAAGGGCTCGACGGCGCGCTGATGGCTGGCGATCAGCCTCTGCCTGACCGAAGGCCCTCCGAACATCGAGAAGCTCTCCGGTCCCGCGGCCTTGTTCAACGCGTCATCGGTCAGGGAGAATGGCGACAGCGCGGCGCTGTCGGCATCCCCGGCCCGCGCGACCTCCGCGGCCTTCTTTTCGGCTTCGGCCCTACGGCCGACGAGGTAGCCGGCAATGGCTGCGGAGACGTATTTTCGCGCCTCGTCGCGGCATGCCTCTTCGGTGGCGTATCCCTTGCCGCGATATTGCTGGCAGAGCTGCCCCTCGGACCTGATCGGCCGGATGTCGAGTGAAACCTGCAGGCGCCCCAGGATCTGGCTTAGCTCGGCGCCCGTGACCGGCGCCTCGTTCTGCCCGGAAGCGGTCTGCGCCCATGCGCCGGTCGCCAGAACCAGCGTCGTCAGAAGTCCGAAGGCAAGTCTCACTCAGGCACCGTCTAGGCTCAGCAGTCGAAGCCGAGGACCTAGAGGGTGGCCGAATAACAAAGCGCTAAACCGGAAGGCCCAATTCGAATACTCCGCTAGAAGCGGTAGGACACGCCCGCGATCGGGCCGCTGAAGCTGGTATCGTAGACGAATCCACCGCGCCGGTAGTCGACAGCGAGATGGCGGTAGCCGACCGACATCGCCCAGTTCGCGTTGAAGGCGTAGTCGACGGTCCCGCGCAGCTCCCAGGTCAGCCGCGAGCTGCCGGCGCCGATATCGCCATAGGCGCTCAGGCCGAAGCCGTTGCCCAGCACGGCGTGAACGCGAACGCCGGCCACCGGGTCGATCCAGGTATGGGTGGAGCCCGCCGAAATCGGCAGGATGCCCGCGAGCTGGAGATCGAGGTCGGTGGAGATCGACCAGATCCGTCCGCCCGCCACCAGGTCGGCGGTGAAGGAGCTGCTGTCGTAGAAGCGGTAGAAGCCGGTCATCGTAGCGGTGAACGTCTTCGAGGTCAGCGACGCGCCGGTATATCCGGGCGCGCGCGGGACCACGTCGCCGCTCCGGTCGAGCGATACCGCGACATAGGTCAGGTCCGCCAGAAGGCCCCAGCGACCGTTCCGGTACTCGCCCGCCACCATCGCCGCGAAGTCGAGATTGCGAAGGATGTCCGTGAACGACACGTCGACGTCGACCGTCGGCAGATTTCGACGCGCTCCCAAAGTGCCGCTGAGGCCGGACGCCCAGAAGAACGGCGTCAGGCGAATCTCGACATCGGGAACAGGGATGGGGGCGGGAGCAGGCGGCGGCGCCATGTCGGCGGCGTGAACCGAACCTGCCCAGCCCGTCGCGGCGGCCAGGAGTATTGCAGCAATACGTGACATCGAACGCGCCCCCGTCGTTTCGTCTGCCTATTCAGTTAGGTCGATATCGGCGTCTTCTCGGCTCAGGCATCTTCCGTACCGACGCTCGGCCGGCTTTCCCGGCTCTCACTTTGAGATCGAGACCGCTTTATCGATCAGCTTGCGGTGCATACTGATCGGAACGGCATCTAGCGCGGGCAGACGTCCCAGAAGCCCTGGGTGCGCTGCGGGTCGGTATAGAACCAGCAATAGCCCGGCGCCGGCGCCGGCGAGGTCGCATAGGCCGTGGCAGCCGCCGCCGCGACGAAGCCGACGGCAGCGCCGGAAACGACTGCCATTCCCGGATGCCACCAATAGTTGTTCGGCCGCACCCAGGCGGCACCGGTCCGGCCTGCGACCACATTGCCGCGCGGGCCACGGGCGACATAGCCCCTGCCGGCGACGGCTCCCGCCGGGCCGCGCGCGGCATAACCCCGCCCGGCGCCGACACCGCCCCTGGGCCCGACCGCGACCCCACGCCTGGCGACCCCGCCGCGATACTGGGCGAACTCCACGACTTCGGGCACAGCGATCGTCGATGCAGGAACAACCGGCGCCGCCGAAGCCTCGAAGGACGCGGCGAGAGAGAGGATCGCAGCGGCCGACAGCACATGAATGGACTTCATGGTATTCGCTCCCTTATCCGCGTCGCCGTTTCTTGAAGGCTCGCGCTCGGAGCCTCCCGCGTCCCCCGGCGCAAGTCAAACGCTGAATTGCCGTTCAGTCATTGCTCACGGTATCGCGCGAATGCCAGCCGGCTACCGTGCTGCGAAGCAATTGCGCGCTCTCGGGCCTAGAGCAGCCCGAGTTCCGCAAGTTCGCGCCGCATCTGCTCTGGCATGGCGCCGAGATCGCCGCTGCCGCCATCGATGTCGCGCGGCGCGTCCTTGTCCTGCAGGTAGCGCCAGCCTTGAAATGGCCGGTACGGCCTGGGCTCGACCGGCACGACCACCGGCTCCATCACGAGATGGCAGCGGCCGATTCCCTCCCCGTCGGTGAAGGGCCGGATGTCGATCAGCCGCTGGCGGGCGCTGAGCTGGCCCTTGATCACCCAGTAGAGCGAACCGCCGGAGACGATCTCCTCGATGCGCTTCGGCACCATGCGGGTGGTGTGCAGCTGTTCGGCCGGCTCGCCCCGGGCGCGGCGCTGCGCCTGCCGCTCGGCGATCCATTCCTCGAGATCGCTGATCGATTCGGCGCCGACGCAGAGTTTGAGCAGATGAAGCGGCATGGTCCTGCAGCCTAGTCCCGCAGGAAGCGGCGGGCCAGCCACGGCGCGCCTTCTCCACAGCCCCCGCGCTGGAGCATGTTGCCGCGGCGGGGCCAGTGCCACCGGCCGGCGAGCGGTGCCTCAGCGGCGATGCGCCAGGATGTTGACCAGCTTGCCGAACGGGTCGCGCACGAAGAAGCGCCGCACGCCCCACTCCTCATCGGCCGGCCCGTATTCCACTGCGATCCCGGCCGCCAGCACGCGCTTGTGCGCCGTGTCGAGATCGTCGACCTCGACCGAGATGTCCGGCACCGGCGCACCGGCGCCGCCCTGCCTGGCGAAGCTGACCTGCGGCGCCGAATTGCCCTCCGCCGCGTAGGTCACGATCCAGCCATGGTCCATCACCCGCTTCAGGCCCAGAATCTCGCCATAGAATTGGCGCGCCCGCTCGGGATCCTCGGTTGCAATATTCGCCACGATCCGATTCACGATCATCCCGTCCTCCCTCTCCCGATTTCGGAGCTTCTTGATGCAAGGACTCGCAGGCAAGGCCATTCTCGTCACCGGTTCCTCGACCGGAATCGGCCACGCAATGGCGCGGCGGCTCCTCGCCGAGGGCGCGAGGGTCCTGATCCATGGCCGCGACGAGAGCGAGGTCAAGGCCGCCTGCAGCAAGCTCGGCACCGGTTGCCACGGGGTCGCCGGCGACCTTGCCGAGCCGGCCACGGCGCAGGCGCTGGTCGACGCGACGCGGCAGGCCTTCGGCCGCCTCGACGGGCTCGTCAACAATGCCGGCATCTATCCGCGCGGCGTCATCGGCGAGAGCACCGCGGCCTTCTTCGACCATGTCTTCGCGATCAACACCCGCGCGCCCCTGCTCTGCGCCGAGGCCGCGATCCGCGCCTTCCGCCTGCAGAAATCGGGCGGCGCCATCGTCACCGTCGGCTCGATCAACGCGCTCTGCGGCCAGTCCGACCTCACGGTCTATTCGATGTCCAAGGGGGCGCTGACCACGATGACGCGCAATCTCGCCGACGCGCTCGGCAGCGAGCGGATCCGCGTCAACCAGCTCAATGTCGGCTGGACCTTCACCGCCAATGAGGACGCGACGCAGCAGCGCCATGGCCGAAAAGCCGGTTGGGAGAAGGACGTCTCCGCCCTGTTCGCGCCGACCGGCCGGCTGATGCAGCCCGAGGAGATCGCCGCTCATACCGCCTTCTGGCTCTCGGATGACAGCGCCCCGGTCTCCGGCCAGATCTACGAAGCCGAGCAATACCCGCTGATCGGCCGCAACCGGTCGCAGATGAGCTGAGCCGTGACCGTACAGACCGCAGAATACGCGCCCTGGCTGGCGCGCTGGGGCCTCGTCCCCGATGGTGCGCCGATCACCACGCATTCCAGCCGCCTGCTGCCGGTCCGGCGCGGCGAAGAGCCGGCCATGCTGAAGCTGCCGGACTCGCCCGATGAGCGCCTCGGCTACCTGCCGCTGGAATACTGGAACGGCGACGGCGCCGCCCGCCTGCTTGCTCGCTCCGACTCGGGCGATGCCATGCTGATCGAGCGCGCCACCGGCCCGCGCTCACTCGCCGCCATGGCTCGCAGCGGCGCGGAGGGCGACGATGAGGCGACCGCGATCCTGTGCGACGCCATCGCCGCCCTGCAGAAGCCGCGCGGCCCGGCGCCGTCGGGCCTGATCCCGCTCGAAACCTGGTTCGCGGAGCTCTTCCCGATGGCGCGGGAGCGCGGCGGCATCCTCGCCCGCTCGGCTGCGTCAGCCGCGGAGCTGCTCGCGGCGCAGCGCGAGATCGTGCCTCTGCACGCCGACCTGCATCATGACAATGTGCTCGATTTCGGAGCGCGCGGCTGGCTCGCCATCGACCCGAAATGCGTCATCGGCGACCGCGCCTTCGAATACACCATCCTGTTCTGCGATCCCGACCTCGCCGATCCCGAGCCGCCGGTCGCCACCCTGCCCGGCCGTTTCGAGCGCCGGCTGGAGATCGTGCTGGCGAAGTCCGGGCTGGAGCGCGAGCGCCTGCTGAAATGGATCCTGGCCTGGTGCGGACTCTCGGCCGTCTGGTTCCTCGGCGACGACGACCCGCTGGCGGAGGTCAATTTTGCCGTGGCGGCAAGGGCGATCGTCGCGCTGGATGCGGGTTAGCACCGTCGCTTCGCGCGCCGCGCCGAGCATATTGGCGCGGGATCCCCTCTCCTGAAAGGAGAGGAGTAGGGGTGAGGTGTTCGGACTGAAAACGTTGGCTTCGCACCCGCCGCGGCCAGCGCTCACGCAACGGGTCAGACGGCCTACACCTCACCCTGCCCTCTCCTTTCAGGAGAGGGTTCCCCGCGCCTCTACCGGCAGCGGTGAGTGCGCTCACTCCCCGAGCACGACCACCTTCGCGCCTTCCGCCACCTGCGCGCCCGGCTCGGCGCCGAGCTCGGTGACGGTGCCGTCGCGCGGGGCGGTCAGCACGTGCTCCATCTTCATCGCTTCGACGATGGCGAGGCGCTGGCCCTTCACCACCGCCTCGCCCGCCCGAACGAAGAGCGCGATCAGCTTGCCGTGCATCGGCGCCTTGATCACGCCGCCCGAACCGCCGACCGCGTCGAGATCGACGCTGAACGGGTCGAACAGCGCGACCGCCGTCTGCCGCCCGCGATGCAAAGCGAGATAGGTGCCGCCCTCGGCCCGGGCCAAGGTCACCTCATGCTCTCCCTCTGGCAACGGGTGGCCCGGTAGCGAGACGCGAGCATCGTCGCCGCTCCACTCGATCTTGGCCTCGATGCGCTCGCCATCGACCAGCAGTGGCAGGCCGAGCGCCGGGCGCGGCATCAGCGAGAAAGCGTCCGGATCCAGCCAGGGCGAGCGCGCCTCACCCTCGGCCCGGACCGCCGCGGCCTCTAGCCCGGCG
>JAEXUU010000121.1 GCA_023452965.1 Pseudomonadota bacterium
ACTGAGATCTTCGAGTTCGGCCAGGAGAACAGGAAACGCGGCGAATAGGCCCGCCCGCACATGCCGTAATTGCCGGCGCCGAACGAGCCGCCGACCACCACCGTGATCTTCGGCACCCGCGCCGAGGCGACGGCGGTGACGAGCTTGGCGCCGTCCTTGGCGATGCCGCGCGTCTCGAAATCGCGCCCGACCATGAAGCCGGTGATGTTCTGCAGGAAGAGCAGCGGAATCCGGCGCTGGCAGCACAGCTCGATGAAATGCGCCCCCTTCAGCGCGCTCTCCGAGAACAGGATGCCGTTATTGCCGATGATGCCGACCGGAATGCCGTGGATGCGGGCGAAGCCGGTGACCAGCGTCGTGCCGTAAAGGCGCTTGAACTCGTCGAACTCCGAGCCGTCGACGAGCCGGGCGATGACCTCGCGGATGTCGTATTGCTTCTTCAGATCGGTCGGGACGACCGCCTCGAGCTCTTCGGCCGCATAGAGCGGCTCGACGCTCTCGGCGAGGTCGATATCGGGGCGCTTCACGCTGTTGAAGTTGCCGGCGATGCGCCGGGCGATCGCCAGCGCATGGGTGTCGTCGCCGGCATAGTGGTCGGCAACGCCGGAAAGCCGGGCGTGGACGTCGGCACCGCCGAGATCCTCGGCCGAGACCACCTCGCCGGTCGCCGCCTTCACCAGCGGGGGACCGCCGAGAAAGATCGTGCCCTGGTTCTTGACGATGATCGTCTCGTCCGACATCGCCGGCACATAGGCGCCGCCGGCGGTGCAGGAGCCCATCACCACCGCGACCTGCGGAATGCCGAGCCCGGACAATGCCGCCTGATTGTAGAAGTTCCGGCCGAAATGCTCGCGGTCCGGGAAGACCTCGGTCTGGTGCGGCAGGTTGGCGCCGCCGGAATCGACCGGATAGATGCAGGGCAGATTGTTCTCGCGCGCGATCTCCTGCGCCCGCAGATGCTTCTTGACCGTCATTGGGTAGTAGGTGCCGCCCTTGATGGTCGCATCGTTGCAGACGATCATCGCCTCGCGCCCGGCGACACGGCCGATGCCGGCGATCATGCCGGCGCCATGCACATCCTTCTCGTACATGTCGTAGGCGGCGAGCGAGCCGACCTCGAGGAAAGCGGAGCCGGGATCGAGCAGGCGCAGCACGCGCTCCCGCGGCAGCAGCTTGCCACGAGCGGTATGACGCTCGCGCGAGCGCTCATTGCCGCCGAGCGCGGCAGTGGCGCGCCGCTCCTGCAATTCGCCGCGCAGCACCGCCCAGGCCTCGGCATTGGCGCGCGTCTCGGCCGAATTCAGGTCGACCTTGCTTTCGATGACCGGCACGACGCGCTCCCTGGCGAAATCTCTCCTCGGGGTTATGGCGCGGCGCGCGGAAAACGCCAACCGGCGCCCCTGCCAAGGCGCACCGTGCGCGAAACTGCGCGCTCTAGTCGCGCATGCGCCGAACCGAACGGGTCACCGTCGGGGCCGACACCGCCCCGATCGCTCCGCCCGCCACCGCGCCGATCGGCCCGCCGATCAGCGCCCCCGTACCGGCGCCGGCAGCAGCCCCGGCGATGCGCTGGTCCGTGGTGGTGCAGGCGCCGAGCAGTGCCGCCAGGCAACCGGCGAAGAACGTCGCTCTCATCATCATCCTCATCCGAAACCCCGATCCGGCGAGGATGGGCGGCCATGGTCAATGGAAGGTGAATGCACCGAGACGGCCCCAGAGGCCTCAGGCCGGCGCCACGGTCGGCCCGAAAACCTGCTCGAACTGCACTCGCAGGACGCTGTCGACCTCGGGCATGGTCAGCGGCAGACCGAGATCGACCAGCGAGGTCACGCCATGGCCGGCGATGCCGCAGGGCACGATGCCATCGAAATGCGAGAGCTCCGGCTCGACGTTCAGCGATATCCCGTGGAACGAGACCCAGCGCCGAACGCGGATGCCGAGCGCGGCGATCTTGTCCTCGACCCCGGCGCCCTTCTCCGGCCGGCGCACCCAGACGCCGACGCGTTCCTCGCGCCGTTCGCCGCGGATGTTGAACTGGTCGAGCGTGCCGATCAGCCAGGCCTCGAGCGCGGCGACGAAACGGCGCAGATCCGGCTCGCGGCGCTTCAGGTCGAGCATCACATAGGCCACACGCTGGCCGGGACCATGATAGGTGAATTGCCCGCCCCGGCCGGTGCGATGCACCGGGAATCGCTCGGGCGTCAGCAGATCCTCGTCCTTCGCCGAGGTCCCGGCGGTGTAGAGCGCGGGATGCTCGACCAGCCAGACCCGCTCGGCCGCGAGCCCGTCGGCGATCAGCGCCGCCCGCCTCTCCATCTCGGCGACGGCGGCCTCGTAGCCGACCGGCGCCTCGGCAATCACCCATTCGACCGGCGGCGAGCCTGCCTCGGGCAGGAAAGAAACCGCCAGCGCCTCGCGCGTCTTCACCTTGGATTAACCTCGTCCGTTCAACTCTTGGTAACCGGCTCGCCCTCGCCGCGCCGTGCTCATGCGCCGTTTTCCACGTCGCTGGCAAGTTCGTAGAATCGTTGTGAAGTAGGTCCCCGGAGGCGGATTTTGAAGGCTGATCTCGATCTCGTCTCGATAGAGCTGACCGTCGTGCTCGGCTCGGCCCAGATGCCGATCTACAAATTGCTGCGCATGGGCCGCGGCGCGATCATCGAGCTCAATGCCAGCGAGACCGACGAGGTCCAGATTCTCGCCAACAACCACCCCTTCGCCAAAGGCAATGTCGTCGTCAGCGGCACCCGAATCTCGGTGGAGATCACCGAGATGATCAAGCGCCCGACCGTGTTCACGCTCGGCAGCGTCGCCGAAGCCGCCTGAAGCAGGCGACTCGCGCAGCGCAACCACGGCCTGGCGGCGATGGCTGTTGCAGTCTCATCCGGAACTTGTCCCCAACAGCCGACCGACCTGGAATTGCCTGGACAAGGCATTTCCACCGGCTTTTCGGCCTGTTTGGCGTCGGGATCGTCGGCTTTTGCCCCCCTCTCTTCATAGCCGCCGAAACTTCTCCCGATTTTCGCTCGCAGGCTCTTGTGGCCGGAGATTCCATTTGGTAGACCCACGCCGCTCTCGGAGATCACCGCCACAGCGCGGACGAGCTTCGGGCCGCTGCGGTCATGGCGGAATTGGTAGACGCACTACCTTGAGGTGGTAGCGGGGAGACCCGTGGAGGTTCGAGTCCTCTCGACCGCACCAAATTCGGACAATGTTCAGCGAAAGGCGACCCTCGGGTCGCCTTTCGTGTTTCCGGGCGATGTCAACCGCTTAGGTTCAAGCCTTCAGATTTAGCGTCTGCTGCGATTCGTCCCCCCCATCGGCGC
>JAEXUU010000200.1 GCA_023452965.1 Pseudomonadota bacterium
AGCGCGACCGGCATCGGCTCGGCCCGGTGCTCGGGCACGCCGCGCCGGTCGAGATAGGCCGGGCTCGCGACGTTGATCAGCCCGAGCTCGCCGAGATTGCGGGCGATCAGGCTGGAATCGCTGAGCGGCCCGACGCGGAGCACGCAGTCGACGCTGTCCTCGACGAGATTGACCGCGCGGTCGGTGACACCGAGCTCGATCGCGATGTCGGGATAGCGCGCCAGAAATTCGGGCAGGGCAGGGGCGATGATCAGCCGGCCGATGCGGCCGGGCACGTCGACCCGGAGCTTGCCGGCCGGTCCGTCGACGGTATTGCGGAACAGCGCCTCGGCCTCCTCGACCTCGGCGATCAGCCGCAGACAGCGCTCATAGAAGGCGAGCCCGTCCTGGGTCGGCGCGACATGGCGCGTCGTGCGGTGGAGCAGGCGCGTGCCCAGCCTGTCCTCCAACAGGCGGATCGCCGCCGAGACCGAGGATCGCGGCTGGCCGAGCGTCGCAGCGGCCCGTGTGAAGCTGGCGCATTCGACGACGCGGGCGAAGGTGGCGAAGAGGTCGATCCGGTCCATCGCCGGGACGATGCGATTGTTCGCGGGGCCTGACAAGTGATGTCAGCTTATCCCGCTTTATCGAAACAATCGGCCGCGTACCTTGCTGAGAGGGGCGAGCAAGCTCGCAATGACGGCAGGAGACGAGGCCATGGCCGACCACAGCATCAAGGGCAAGACAGTCATCATCGCCGGCGGCGCCAAGAACCTCGGCGGGCTCATCGCCCGCGATCTTGCCGCGCACGGCGCCGGGGCGGTGGCGATCCACTACAACAGTGCAGCAACCAAGGCCGATGCCGACGCGACCGTCGCCGCGGTGAAGGCGGCGGGGGCCGAGGCTGTTGCCTTCCAGGCCGATCTGACCAGCGCCGGCGCGGTCGAGAAGCTCTTCGCCGATGTCGTCGCCGCGGTCGGGCGTCCGGATATCGCGAACAACACCGTCGGCAAGGTGCTGAAGAAGCCAATGGCCGAGATCAGCGAGGCGGAATATGACGAGATGGCCGCGGTGAACTCGAAATCGGCCTTCTTCTTCCTCAAGGAAGCCGGCAGGACGCTGAACGACAACGGCAAGGTCACGACCGTGGTGACCTCGCTGCTCGGCGCTTTCACGCCGTTCTATGCCGCCTATGCCGGCATGAAGGCGCCGGTCGAACACTTCACCCGCGCTGCCTCCAAGGAGTTCGGCGAGCGTGGCATCTCGGTTACCGCGATCGGCCCGGGCCCGATGGACACGCCGTTCTTCTACCCGGCCGAGGGAGCGGACGCGGTCGCCTATCACAAGACCGCCGCAGCCCTGTCGAAATTCTCGCCGACGGGCCTGACCCATATCGAGGACATCGTCCCCTTCATCCGCTTCCTCGTCTCCGAGGGATGGTGGATGACCGGCCAGACCATTCTGGTGAACGGCGGCTACACCACCAAGTGAGCGCCTCGCGCGGCGCGGCTTCTGGCCAGATCGCGATATCGTCATTGAGCAGACCGGGGCATAGCGGCCCCGGGCGCGTAGAGCGCTGCAGTTCGGCTTGCTACGCTACGTCCCCCCAAAGGCGTCTCATCCAGGGAAAGCACCACAGTACGGCATGCCTATCCGACCGATCCTGAGCTTTCCCGATCCGCGCCTGCGGCTGACTGCAGCCCCCGTCCTGCGTTTCGACGCCGATCTGCGCGCGCTCGCCGACGATCTGCTCGAGACGATGCGGGCGGCGCCCGGCATCGGCATCACCGCGCCGCATATCGGCGTGCTCTCCCGGCTCGTCGTGCTCGAGCTCGCGCCCGGCGAGGTCCGCACCTATGTCAATCCGGAGCTGGACCAGGTCTCGCGCGAGACCATCCGCCACACCGAGGGCAGCGTCTCGATGCCGGGGGTGACCGACGAGCTCGAACGCCATGCCCGAATCCGCGTGCGCTATCAGGACCTCGACGGGAAGGAGCGGAACGAGGAGGCCGACGGCCTGCTCTCGGTCTGCCATCAGCACGAGATCGATCAGCTCGACGGCATCTTCTGGATCGACCGCCTGTCCCGTCTCAAGCGCGACAGGCTGATCGCCCGCTACAACAAGCTGCGGCGGGCTTAGTATCCGGCAGCTTTACTTCTTGACCAGCGGGCACTCGCCCTCGGCGAGCGGGCGGAAGGCCTGGTCGCCCGGAATGGTGCGGATCAGCTTGAGATAATCCCAGGGGTACTTCGACTCCTCGGGCTTCTTGACCTCGAGCACATAGAGGTCGTGCACCATCCGGCCATCCTCGCGGATCACGCCGTTCCTGGCGAAGAAGTCGTTGACCGGCGTCGCCTTCATCTGCGCAGCGACCTTCTCGGTCTCCGCCGTGCCGGCGGCCTTCACCGCCTTGAGATAGTGCAGGATCGAGGAATAGGTGCCGGCCTGGCCCATGGTCGGCATCGCCTTGTGGCGTTCGAAGAAGCGCTTCGACCAGGCGCGGGTTCCCTCGTTCAGGTCCCAGTAGAAGGCCTGGGTCAGGATCAGCCCCTGCGCGTCCTGCAGGCCGATGGCATGGATGTCGGTGATGTGCAGATAGAGGCCGGCGAGCTTGACGCCGCTTTGCGGCAGGCCGAACTCGGTCGCCTGCTTGATGGTGGCGATCTGGTCGGAACCGGAACTGGCGATGCCGACCATCTTGGCGCCGGAACTCTGGGCTTGCAGCAGATAGGAGGAGAAGTCGGTCGTCCCCTGCGGATGCTTGACGCTCCCGATGATCTTGCCGCCGGCCTTCTTCACCGCGTCCGAGGTATCGCGCTCGAGCGCATGGCCGAAGGCGTAGTCGGCGGTGATGAAATACCAAGGCCCGTCCTTGGCCAGCGGCAGGCCGGTGCCGACCGCCAGCGCATAGGTGTCGTAGGTCCAGTGGATGCCTGTCGGCGCGCAGAATTTTCCGGTGAAGTCGGAGGAGCCGCCGGTCGAGGCGAGCACGAGCTTGTTCTTGCGCCGGCCGATCTCCTGGATGCCGAGCAGCACCGAGGAGGTCGGGATGTCGGCGATCACGTCGACGCCGTCTTCGTCGATCCAGCGATTGACGAGGGCCGAGCCGATATCGGGCTTGTTCTGGTGGTCGCCGGCGAGGATCTCGATCGGTCGGCCGAGAACTGTGCCGCCGAAATCCTCGATCGCCATCTGCGCCGCGATCACCGAACCGGGCCCCGCCATGTCGGCATAGATGCCGGCCATGTCGTTGAGCACGCCGATCCGCAGCGGCTTCGGCGTCTGGGCTAGCGCGGGAACGAGCAGGAGATGTGTGAGAAGGGCGGCCAATCCGGCCGAAATGCTGCGAAGCGACATCGTCGATCCCAAGAGAAACTGCGAGGATTTGCAGAGCCTTAGGTGTCGCTCGGTTAGACGGTCAATACCGCGGTGCACAAATAAGAACGAGCCGCTGAACAACCGGTTTCAAAGAGATGGCGCTGGTCGTCAGGGCAACAGGAAGGGAAAATTTCTTCTCCGCGACTAGCCGCAGGCGGTGGTCACTGCGCCAGGGCGCCGAAGACGAACTCGTTCGCGAGCTTGGCCGACATCCGCTCGCCGCCCGGCTTGTTGTAGTTCCCCGCGGTGATGGCGATGACGAGCTGCTGCCTGGGCGCGACGACAAGGCGCTGGCCGCCATTGCCGAAGGCGCCGAACCAGGGCTCGCCGGCGCGGTCGCGGCCGAGATACCACTGATAGCCGTAGCCGAGCCCGTCCTTGGTCTGCGTCTGCGCCGTCAGGCACTGCTCCAGCCAGCCAGCGGGCACGATCTGCCGGCCGGCATGGCTGCCCTTGTCGAGCAGCAATTGCCCGATTGCCGCGAGATCGCGCGGACGCAGGCGCAGGCCCGATGCGGCGGCCTCCCGGCCGTCGAGGCCGTTGGTCCAGGCAAAGCGATCGATGCCGAGCGGTGCGAACAAGCGCTCGTGCGCGAACTCGCCGAGCCGCTTGCCGCTGCCCTTGGCGATGAGGTGCCCGAGCAACGCCGTCGCGCCGCCGCTATAGGTCCAGGCCTCGCCCGGCGGGCGTGCGATCGGTCGGTCGAGCACGAAGCGATAGCGATCCGGAGCATACTCCATCGCGATCTCGCTGTTGCGCGGATCGCTGTAGGGCAGCGACTCGTCCCAGACGAGGCCCATGGTCATGGTCAGGACATGCGCGACCTTGAGCCGCTGCCGTTCCGGATCGGCGGCGAGGTCGGGATAGTCGGGAAAACTCGCCAGGAGCGGCGCTTCGGGTTTCGGAACCAGCCCGTCGGCGAGGGCGATGCCATAGACGAGGCCGACGATACTTTTCGACACCGAGCGCAGATCGTGAAGCTCGTCGGCGTTGAAGGCGATGACGCCGCGGCTATCGCCCCAGATCTCGTCCGCTCCGGCGAAATAGCGTTCCAGGGCGATCTTGCCGTGCCGGAGCACGACAAGCCCGTGCAGGCCGTTCAACTCGCCATTGGCGAAGGCCCTGTCGATGCGCTCGCCCGCATCAGGCCGGAAGCCGGCTTCGGCGAGCGGCAGGTCCTGCCACTGGCGCGCCTGGGCCTGCGCCGCGGCAGGCCCCGCCAGCCCCGCCGCGCCGGTGTGTTTTACACATCGCCGCGCCCA
>JAEXUU010000299.1 GCA_023452965.1 Pseudomonadota bacterium
ACCAGGCAAGCGAAGATCAGCGGCATGTCGAGGAAGCTCGTGCCGCGCAGCAGCAGGTAGCCGAGGCCGGCATTCGCGCCGACGAACTCGCCGACGATCGCGCCGGTCGCCGCGAACACCGCCGAGACCTTGAGGCCGGAGAAGATATAGGTCAGCGCCGCCGGCACCCGGACATAGCGGAAGGTCTGCCAGGCGGAGGCGCCCATCGAGCGCGTCAGGTAGAGCACGCGCTCGTCCAGCGCCCGAAAGCCCGTCATGCTCGCGACCAGCGTCGGGAAGAAGCAGAGCAGGAAGGTCAGCAGCACCTTCGGGAACAGGCCGAAGCCGAACCAGACCACGAAGAGCGGCGCGATCGCGATCTTCGGCACCAGCTGGAAGAAGACGATCACCGGATAGATCGCCTTCTCCAGCAGCTTCACCGAAACGATGATGTAGCCGAGCGGGATCGAGATCACCGCCGCCATCAGGAAGCCGAGCACGATCTCGTTCGCCGTGACCAGCGTGTGCTGGAAGATCAGGGCGCGGTCGGTCCAGAGCCGCTCGAAGAAAGCGCTCGGAACCGGGAGGATGTATTCTGGAATGCCGGCCATCGGCACGAACCATTGCCAGGCGAGCAAAAGCACGGCGAAGCTGGCGAGCGGCCAAGCGATGGCCGAGGCCAGGGCGCCAGCTTTCGCACTGCCGGTGATGGCCGGCGATGGGGCCGAAGTGGTGACGGTGCTGTCCTGGCTCATGCGGCTGTTCCCGTTGCCGTCGCCCGCAGGCGCGGCGCCTGCGCACCGGCCGGCGTGATCTGTCGGCGGCGGAGCGGCCAGATTTCGGCCATGGCCTGTGCGGCGTGCCGCAAGGCGGCGGCGATCTCTTCGCGCCGGGCCTCGTGCATGCGCTGAAGCGGGCCGGCGACGCTCAATGTCCCGGCGATGGCCGCCTCCGGCTCGGGGCCGGCACGGAACGTCGTCGCCATGGCCACGGTGCCGATCTCACCCTCTTCGACGGCGAGCGCGAAGCCGCGTCTGCGGGTCTCGTCGAGATGGGCGCGCAGCGCGTCGACATCGCTGAGCGCGTTCGGGCCGGTGCGTCCCTCCGCCTTGAAGCCGCGGGCGCAGACGATGCGCAGCGCTTCCGCCTCGGGCAGGCTGGCGAGCCAGACTTTTCCGGTCGCGGTGGCGTGCAGGACGATGTCTGTACCCATCGGCGGCTCGTAGCGCAGGCCGGCGGTCGCGCCCTGGGCACGGGCGATCCAGACCAGGTCTTCACCTTCTATGACGGCGAGCCGGCAATATTCGCGGGTGGCGCGGGCAAGGTCGTCGAGCACCAGCTGGCCGGCATCGGGCAGACCGCGCAGGTCGAGATTGCGGAAGGCGAGCTGGGCAAGTTTCAGGGTCAGCCCATAGGCGCCGGAGCTGGCATCCTGCGCGACGAGACCGCGCTCGGCGAGCGTCGCCAGCAAACGATGCGTGGCGCTGACCGGCAGGTCGAGCCGTTCGGCGAGCAGGCTGAGATCGGCGCCCTCGGCCTCGCCGGCCAGGGCTTCCAGCATCTTCAATGCGCGCTCGACCGCAGCGATCGTCACCCGTTCCGTCCCGTTCGATATTGTTATTGGAAATGATTTCCAATTTGGATTTGATTTTCGTATAGAGACGGAAATGAGCCGAGTCAATGTGCCCGGCAGCGAGCCTGACGGAGGAAAGATGAGCCTGGCGGGTGAGGGGGCGGTCGCGATCTGGCACGACATCGCGCCGGAGGGCAGGGCGGAGTTCTACGCCTGGCATGGCGAAGAGCACATGCCGGAGCGGGTCGGCATTCCCGGCTTCCTGCGCGGCCGGCGCTATGTCGCGATCGAGGCCGATCTCGAATTCTTCAACCTCTACGAGGCGCAAACCGTCGAGGTGCTGAAGGGGCAGGACTACACCGCCCGCGTCAATGCGCCGACGCCGTGGACCCTCTCGGCGGTGAAGCATTTCCGTGCCGTCGCGCGCTCGATTTGCCGGGTCGCGCACACCGGGGGGGCGGCCCAGGGCGGCCTGATCGCGACGCTGCGCTATGACGTGCCCGACGAAGCTGCCGAGACCCACAAGGCGGCGCTGCTGCGCGGTCTCATTCCCGATCTGCTGGCCCGGCCGGGCGTTGCTGGTGTTCATCTGTTGACGGCCGATGCGCAGGCGAGCGGTGTCGCAACCGCCGAGCAGAAGGCGCGCGGCGTCGCCAATGCCGTGCCGCGCTGGGTGCTGCTGGTCGAGGGCTGGGGTGACGAGGCCGATTTCGCCGCATTGGCGAAGGTCGAGCTCGCTGGCGACCGCTTGGCGGCGCTAGGCGGCGAGGGGCCATTCAATCTCGGCCTCTATCGCCACCAGATCACCCGCACCAAGACGCAATGGAGTGCCGGCTGATGAGCGTGCGCTACGATCTTTCCGGCCGCTGCGCCATCGTCACCGGCGGTGCAGGCGGTCTGGGGCGAGGCATCGCCCGGGCGCTTCTCGCCGCCGGGGCGAGCGTCGAGCTCTGGGATCAGGATGCGAATGCGCTGACCGAGGCTGTCGTTGATCTCGGCCGCCGCGTGAGCCGGCGCCAGCTCGACATCCGGGTGGCCGGGGCGGTCGAGGAGGCGGCGCAGGCGGCCTTTGCCAGCCATGGCCGGATCGACATCCTCGTCAACAATGCCGGCGTGCTCGGCGAGGTGAAGCCGATCTGGGAGACCTCGCCGGAGAATTTCCAGCGCGTGCTGCAGGTCAACCTGTTCGGCACCTATCTGGTGACTCGCTCCGTGGTCGGGCTGATGCGCCAGCAGCCTCCGCGGGCGCCGAGCGCCGGCGGTCATCCCTTGCGCGGCCATGTCGTCAACATCGCCTCGATCCAGGGCAAGGAGGGCATGCCGATGGCCAGCGCCTATTCCGCCTCCAAGGCCGGGATGATCGCGTTGACCAAGAGCGTCGCTCGCGACACCGCAACGGATGGGATCATGGTCACGGCGGTGACGCCCTCCGCGGCAGAGACGGCGATGGCGAAGGAGATCTCGGCCGAACGCCGGGCCGAGATCATGGCGCGCATCCCGATGGGACGTTTCGTCGAGGTCGACGAGGTCGCCCGCATGGTGCTCTGGCTCTCCTCGGACGATTGCTCCTTCTCGACCGGCGGCATCTTCGACCTCTCGGGTGGGCGGGCGAGCTACTGAGCCCCGCCGTCCGTCATTGGCCGGACGGCGGCTGCCGAGACCTGGGGGCATGCGTGATCGCTGCCCCCGGCCGCGATTTGCCGGCTACCGCGGGCCGGCGGCTTCGTGCCAGCATGCCCGCGTCCGGCCCGATCCTGCGGCCGCCAAGCTATCCAGGAACGTGCCATGCTTTCGGTTCGCGAGATTGCCCGCCGTGTCGCCAATGGCGAGATTTCGGCTCAGGCCGCCCTTGTCGAGAGCGAAAGCCGCATCGAGGCACGTGACGGCGAACTGCGCGCTTTCGCCAGCCGCCCGCAGGCCTTGGTTCCGGGCGAAGGGCCGCTCGCGGGGGTAGCCTGCGGCGTCAAGGACATCATCGACACCGCCGATCTGCCGACCGGAATGGGCTCGTCGATCTATGAAGGCTGGCAGCCGCGCGCCGATGCGGCGATCGTCATGGCCCTGAAGGCCGCCGGCGCGACGATCGCCGGCAAGACCCAGACGACGGCCTTTGCCTTTCTCGATCCGGCGCCGACCCGCAATCCGCATGACCCGACGGCGAGCCCGGGCGGCTCCTCCGCCGGTTCGGCGGCGGCGGTCGCGGCTGGGCTGATCCCCTTGGCGATCGGCACGCAGACCGGCGGCTCGGTGATCCGGCCAGCGGCCTATTGCGGTGCGGCCGCGATTAAGCCTTCCTATGATCTGCTGCCGACCGTCGGCGTGAAGCCGTACTCGCGCTCGCTCGACACGCTCGGCCTGATGGCGGCCAGCGCCGACGATCTCGGCTTCGCCCTGGCGGCGCTGACCGCCCGGCCGGAACTCGACGCAGCCGAGGCGTCGCTGCAAGGGCTCCGGCTCGGCCTCAACCGCCAGGAGTTCGCCGAGGCGCCGGAGCCGGCCTGTGAGGAGGCCTTGCAGCGCATCGCCGCGCTGGCGCGGCAGGCTGGCGCGAGCGTGGTCGAACGGGCCGCACCCGCCGAACTCGCCGATGCTTACAAGGCGCATGGGCCCTTGCAGGACTGGGAAGCGACGCAGGCGCTGGGCTGGGAATATGCCAACCATCGCGACGCCTTGCCGCCCAAGCTGCGCGCCTATCTCGACCAGGCCCGCCTGACGACGCCGGCGCAATACGACGAGGCGAGACGCGTTGCGCGGCGCGGGCGTCACGTCACCGAGGCCTGGCTCGGCGAGGTCGATGTCCTCGTGACCTATGCTGCGCCCGGCGAGGCGCCGGCGACGCTGGCCTCGACCGGCGATTCCCGCTTCAACCGGCTGTGGACCCTGATGGGGACGCCATGCCTGACCGTGCCGCTGATGCGTGGTCCGCGCGGCTTGCCGGTCTCGTTCCAGCTCGT
>JAEXUU010000366.1 GCA_023452965.1 Pseudomonadota bacterium
GCGAGCTCGGCATGGTTTCGGCCGGCAAGGCCGCGCTGCGCAACTTCAAGGCCCGCGTCGGCAACGAGCCGATGGGCGAGCTGATGACGCGCATCGTCACGCTCGGCGAGGAATCCGAGAAGGCGGCGAAGGATCTGAACAGCAAGGAAGATCCCGCCATCACCGAGGCGCGAGACCGGCAGATGCTGCTGGCCATGCTCGCCCTCTTCGATTCCGTCGACTATGGCAGCGGCGAGATCCGCGACGTCGTGATGGCGGTCAAGACGCCGCCGAAGCCAGGCGCCAAGCCGGAACCGGTCGACCTGCGCTTCTCGCGGATCGCCTTCGGCGAGGACACGCCGGAAAAATCGGGCTTCGTGATGGAAGGCCTGAAGTTCGAGGGCGGGGGCGGCAAGGGTTCGATCGCCTCGGCGGGGTATTTCGGCTTCTCTCTGGAGAACACGATCAAGGAGCTGCGCAAGGCCCTGGCCGAGCCGGATTTCGACCCGAGCGCGGACGATCTACGCCGCTTCATCCCCAAGCTCGGCACCATCCGTCTGAGCGGCATCCAGATCACCGCCCCCCAGCAGGGCAAGCGCGGCGCCGCGCCACTGCCGCCGATCGAGGTCGGTCTCGGCACCTTCGAGCTCAAGCATGGCGAGCAGGTCAACGGCATTCCGACCAACATGGCGTTGACCCTCGATAAGCTGACGATCCCTGTCGTCGAGAGCGCCTCGAACCCCTCCGCCAAGGACCTGCTGGCGATGGGCTACCGCAATCTCGACCTGTCCGCGAAGCTCGACCTTGCCTGGCGCGAGGCGAGCAAGGAGTTCGCGATCCGCGCGCTCTCGCTCGGCGGCGTCGGCATGGGCAAGCTCGAAGCCACCGGAACGCTCGGCAATGTCGGCAAGGAAGTGTTCTCCACCGATCTCGCTTTGGCGCAGGTGGCGCTGCTCGGTGCGACGGCGAAGAACCTCGACATCAAGCTGCAGAATCTCGGCCTCGCCGAGAAGCTGATCGAGAACGAAGCGCGCAAATCGAAGCGCAAGGTCGAGGATGTCCGTCGGGAATACGGCACCATTGCGAGCCTCGGCCTCGCCGCGATTCTCGGCCCGTCCGACGGCGCCAAGGCGCTGGCCGGCGCGGTAGCGCGCTTCGTCGCCAAGCCCGGCAAGCTGAGCGTCTCGGCCACGGCGAAGTCTCCGGCCGGCCTCGGCCTCGCCGATGTGATCACGCTGGCCGAGCCGACCGAGATCTTCGAGAAAATCGACGTGAAGGCCGATACCGAGTGACACAGACAATGACTGCATCCGGCGGCTTTCGCTTGCCGCCGGAGGACGAGGCATGGCGCCCGGGCCGGTTCACCGCATGGTGGGCCGGCCTTCCCGATGGGCCCCGTGTCCAACTGCGCAAGGCCTTCAACAGGCACAACCAGACGCGGATCTATCTCGCGCATATGATCGCCCGGTACCCGGGCCAGATCATTGTCTCGCCCTATACCTATGGCCGGCCCAAGGTGCGTTTTCCGGGAACGGGTACGAGCCTGCGGATCGGCCGCTACGGCTCGATCGCCGACGGCGTCGAGATCTTCATGGGCGGCAATCACCGCCTCGACTGGGTCACGACCTATCCTTTCCCGGCGATCCCGAGCCTCTGGCCGGAAGCCAGGACACTGGACGGCAGCCACACCTCGCGGGGCGATGTCTCGATCGGCCACGATGTCTGGCTCGGCTCGCAGTGCTTCGTGCTCTCCGGCGTGACGATCGGACATGGCGCCGTCGTAGCGGCCCGCGCCGTCGTGACGCGCGATGTGCCGCCCTATGCGATCGTCGCCGGCAACCCGGCCAAGGTGGTGCGCTACCGCATGTCGCCGCAGCGGATCGAAGCCCTGCTCGCCCTGCGTTGGTGGGAATGGCCCGAAGCGGAGATCAAGCGCCGGATTCCGCTGCTGATGTCGGATCGCGTCGAGGATCTCGTCGCACTACAGGGCGGTTGAACGGAAAACGATTGTCATCACCGCCCCCTACCCGTACGAGAGGGGCCTTCCTCATGCTCGGACTGGTTCATGCACGCTTCTGCCAACGACAAGGCGCGGGTTTTTCGCAAGGCCTATCTCGCCGAGGTCGAGACCGCTCAGCTGACAGTGCTCGATGTCGGCTCCGCGATCGTGGACGGCCAGAGCCTGTCCAATCGCGACGTGATGACGAATCCGGCCTGGACGCTGCGCGGCATGGATATCGAGCCCGGGCTCAACGTCGATATCGCCGTGGCCGATCCCTATGACTGGAAGGAGATCGCGACCGGTTCGGTCGATGTCGTGACCTGCTCCGAGGTTTTCGAGCATGCGGAGTTCTTCTGGATCACCATGCTCGAGATCTCGCGCGTGCTGAAGGGCAACGGGCTTGCCTTCATCACCTCCCCCGGCGGCGGTCCGCGCCATCGTTTCCCGGTCGACTGCTGGCGCTTCTACGACGATGCCTTTCCCGCCCTCGCCCGCTATGCCGGGCTGAACCTGCTGGAAGCGCAGGTCCAATGGGTGCCGGCCTATCGCAAGGGCATTCAGTGGCGCGATTCGAGCGCCGTGATGC
>JAEXUU010000492.1 GCA_023452965.1 Pseudomonadota bacterium
TGTCGGTGACGCGCGGCGTCGCCTTCGGGTCCCAGCGCCAGGCCGCGAGCCCGTCGTCGCGGATCAGCAGCTCCGTGCGCGTGAAGGCGAGGATGCGGGCAAAGCTCGTGCGGTCTCCAGCGAGACAGGCGAGCAGGAGGCCGTAGCCCTGGCTTTCGCTGTGGCTGATCGCGCCGTTCACGTCATCGACGACGCGCCCGTCCTCCATGACGAATTTCTGTCGATAGAGCTCCCAGGCTTCGAGCGGCAGGGTCGCCTGCGCCGTCGGGACGAAGGCGAGCATGATCGCTGCGAGGGCTCCGAGCAGCCGTTTCATGGGAGAGCGCCTCATGGCTTCTGCCCCAGGCGGCCGAGCATCAGCGAGGTCGAGATGCCGAGGGCGATGCAGGCGGCGAGCAGGGCCAGCGCATAGGCGCCGATATTGTCCGAGAGCCAGTTGGCGAGGATCAGCCGCATGTTCGTCAGCGAGAAGCTGCGCGTCATGACGAAATTGGGATCATTCGCTGCGACGACGTGAACGTCCTGGGTGCCGCGAAAGGCCGTGACCCGTCCGGCGAGATTGGCCCAGTTCCCCGGCGTGACGAGACGGGCGATCGTCGCCTCCAGCGTCTCTTCGCGGCGCGCGACGAAGGCGGTCCAGACCTGCTTGCTGGCAGGCTCCACGGCCTGCGCAGCGATCAGGTCCGTGCCATCCGCGGGCTCGTAGAGAGCCTCGTTGGAGGACGGGATGCGCAGCTGGGCGAAGGAGAGATGGAAGTTGCGCTGCAGCCACTGGTCGAAGGCGACGAAATAGCGGGCGAGCGGTCCCCCTAGCGAACTGCGCCAGCGATCGCGCAGCGCGTCGGTCGTCGGTTGCGTGTTCTCGGCTACGGCCGGTCCCTTCTGGCCCTGGAAGCGGTTGATCACGGCGTCGAAGACGGCACCGGCATCGTTCTCCGGCGCGACGACCACGGCATCGGCTCGGGTCGGCCAGGTGGTCCTGACGGTCTCCGACACCCCGACGCGAGGCAGGAGGCCGGGCGGCAGCTGGCTCGCAGCGCCAACGATCAGGGCCGGCTGGTCGCTCACGGTCGAGACGCTGGTCAGGGCGTCGACGGCGAGCGGCCGCGCGGCGCGCTGGGCCAGCCGGGCCAGCAGGGTCGCAGCGGCCCCGTAATTGGCGGTGTCGTGACGGCCGAGGATCAAAGGCGTGCGCGTCGCCAGCGAATAGGGGAAGCCCGTTCCGGCGACGGCGGCGAGATTGGGCTGCACGCCGATCTTGGCGAAGTCCGGGAAGGAGAGGCTCGTCGTGTCGAACAGCGCGAACCGATTCCGGCCCGGCAGGGTCGCCCCCGGACCGCAGGACAGGTCGGAGCTGGTGAGCGTCACCGCCTCGAACCAGATCTCGTTGATGCCCGGTCGGAAATGCCGGAGCGGCAGGGTGATCGGGAACTGCTGGAACAGCCCGCCGGTCGTCGCATTCAAGGGAACGGTCGCGGCGACGTTGCCGTTGACGAAGACCTCGATATGGCTGTCGCCCGGCAGCACGTCGGCGGAATAGGCGGCGTCGAGATAGAGTGTCGCCTCGCCATAGGCGGCGGCATAGAAATCGCCCGGAAAGGCGACGACGGCGCGGGTCCGCAGGCGCCGGGCGGAGGATTCCTGGCTGGCGATGCCGAGCTCGGAGAAGCGCAGGGCGCGTGCCTCCGACAGGAAGGGCGCGTCGGGCAGATGCCAGCTCGACGTATCCATCATGCGGCGGTTGAGGTTGGTCGGCCGGGAAACCGGCGCCGTGAGCAGTGTGGCGACCACGTTCTCGATATCCGGCCAGCTCGCCCCCGTGACCAGGAGGGTGGACGGGCCGAGGCGCGCGTCGGAAATGAAGCCGACGAAGCTGCGCGCCTTCGCCTCCTCCGGCACCCGTGTCAGGAGTTCCGGCAGTTCCGCAGTCGTCGCGAGGACGATGGTCAGCGTGCCCGGCCTCGCGCGGCCGGGCGCCCGTTCCGAGACCTGCACCACCGCCTGGCCGTAGCGTCCGCGCAGCGCCGTGGCCTGCGAGACAGCGAAAATCATGTTCGCAGCCGCAGCGCTCGAAGCGCCGGGCGCGACGATGCGGATCGTGGTCTGTCCGGTTTCGTCGGCGCCGATCGCGGGCAGATCGTCGATGCTGCGCAGGCGTAGCTCGGTCGCAGCCGGGGAGCGGAAGCTCAGCTTCGTTCCGGCGCCGTCAATGCGGGTCCAGAGCTCATAGGTCGATGCGACCGAGCAATCGGTCCGATGGCGCTGGATGGCCTCGAAGCGGATCGTGTTCTGCCCGGGCCGGAGCAGGCCCTTGCGCAGATTGGTCGACAGGCGAGCCATGCGATCGGACGAGGCGACTGGTGTCTCGACCACGCGCTCGCCATTGACCCGGACCGTCAGGCGCGAGGCTTCCGGCATGACGACCAGCGCATTCTGGAAGGCGATGTCGAGGGCGAGGTCGGAATTCGCCTCTTCCTCCGTCAGGTAGAAGGCCCAGCTGCGCGTGTCGGCCTCGCCTTCCAGCGTCACCCTTGCCGCCGGCAGGAGCGGCTTGAAGCCGGGTCCGGCGGGAGCCGGGGCTGCCGCCGGCTTGCTGGCCATCGGGGGAGGCGCGGCCGGCGTCAGCGCCGGAGCCGCAGGTGCCGTCCCCGGAGCGATCATGAAGGGGGGCGGGGCATTGGTCGCGGTGCCCGGTTGCTGGGCGAGGGCGGGCGCCGTCGCCATCGCCAGCGCAACGG